>RGAJ01000132.1 GCA_009920225.1 Paracoccaceae bacterium | reverse complement strand
GTGACAGCGGTCAATCAACATGCCTTGGCAGCCCGTGCCGCTGGATGTGATGGCCCGATGTTTGGGTTTGGTGACATAGCAATCAATCAAATGGAACAATCGACCAGAACGCGCCAACATCACGCCACTTGCCTTTGAATTGCACTGGAATTCGATATTTTGCAGGTTGAAAAGGCTCAGCACCTCAAAACCGCCAAAATCCAACAGGTACTTGAACCGCGTAAAGGTAAAGACCTGTGTGCCATCCGCGTCGTGTAATGCATCGCTTAGGGTCACCGTGCCCGCCGCTTCGTTTTTATCTTTGACATAGACCTCGCGGCCAACCCCTTGGCCCGTAACCAAAGAACCGATTTCAATGTCGATGATATTTTCTACTTTGCTGAGGCGGGTGGGATAGCTGGTGGAATATGTTGCTTGGGCTTGGATAATGGTGTTTTCCCATCCCAATGACCCTGACGCATAAAATTGGCCGTTTCGAATGACGCGACGGTCATAATACGTATTTCGATTTGCAACAGCTGCTTGCATATCGATGGGTTCCGTCACCGTGATCGTTCGCCCACCAAGATCCAGTGAATCGTGGTCAGAACTGTTCAACAACGCTTGAAACGCCTTTTTGAATGCCAGCGCTTCGTCTTTGAACGCGTCAATATAGGTGGGCAGGTTGTATGATTTGGCGATGATCAGTGGCGCAGACTCCGGCATCACCATGCGGCCTTGGAATTCGATGTGTGAATTCAACGTCAATGCTTGGGTCACGGCATAGTCCCCTGCCGGCACAACCAATCGGCGCCCATTTGCGGCCTGATCCGCAGCAACAAAAGCATCGAAATTGTCGGTCACGCCATCACCAATCGCGCCATAGTCACGAACATCGACGATGTTCAGCGCGTCGCGCTGGAACAGATGTGACACGTCTTCGATTGTGATGTCATCCACACGCAAAACTGCGCCTGTTGGACCCGTGATATCAATCCCAAAGTGGCCAAAGGTGGGCTTGGCCCCCCACACCATATCCACACCGTCGCGCAATCCTGGGCCAAGGATGGCAGACACGTCATAGACTTCGCCGTAATTTTCAATCGAAATGGACGGGCCAACTTGGGTCACCTCGGCGACGTGATTGCCATTTTTATCACCCGCCCATGCCGCGATGCGCACGGCGGGTAAGCCGCCCGCCATCACCTTGACCCGCGTTTTCACCAATAGATAGGTTTCCGGCATTAACTGGGTTTGTCCGGTGAAGCGAAGTTTTTGCACCAGATCGTTTTTGACGATCTCAAGGCATCCACCAAAGGTTTGATCGGCAGGGACATTATCCGAGTTGCCAACAACATCATACGTATCATTCGCAGGTGTTCCATTCCCGCTGGACCAATAATTCAAGCCTCGTCAAAAGGGATAGGGTGAAAAATCAATGCCATGGGTCAACGAAATGCTCATCTGGGTGCCTTTCTAAAACAGAATTGCCGCCAGAGTAGCGCAGTGAGTTTAAAGGCATGTATGAGCAACGGGCGGGGTGGCGTTGCGCCCAATCTGTTTATTTACGCGCACTAGGGCCTGTGGTATCGATCGGCCATGACAAAGCGCGTACATAAGACAAAAGTGGGCCTGCTGGGATCACTCAACACGCGCTGCGCCGTTTTGGGTTGGATGAAATCTGGTGGCTGTTTAGCCCCGGAAATCCGCTGAAATCCAATGGGCCTGCACCCATGTCAGAACGCATTCGGGTGGCCAATGCATTGATTCAACATCCGCGCGTTTTGATGTCCGACGTCGAGGCACGGATCGGCACGCGCTATACCGCGCAAACGCTGCGGCATCTTGTGTCGGCCCATCGCGACACACAATTTGTGTGGCTCATGGGGGCGGACAATTTGATTCAATTCGATCAATGGAAAGATTGGCACTGGATCATCGAAAACGTTCCACTGGGGATTTTAGCGCGCCCAAAATCGCGCTTGGCACCTCTTTCGGCAAAGGCCGCAAAGATTTATGCATCCTCTCGTATCCCGCAAAGGGCGTCGCATCGTTTGGCTGATGGTCCAACCCCGCGTTGGTGTTATGTAAATATGCCACTCAATCATCTCTCGTCCACGCAATTGCGTGGTGATGCTTGAAGGATGTGGGATTGAAATTTACGCTGCTGTCATGAAACCAAAACATAGAACCACGCCATTGCTTTGGCCCGTCTTTGCAATTCTCATCGCGCTTTTGCCTGTAGCGACATGGGCAGAAGGGCCTGCAACATCCTTGCGGCCTGTGCTGCGTCCTGGGTCGGTGCCCCCGCCGGGTGCCGAGGATCTTTTGGGCAAAATTGGCCTGTCGGGTGAGTTTGGGTTTGTGCTGTATGACATGGCGTCCGGCAAGATTGTCGAAGAACGTAACGCAACAAAACCCGTCACGCCCGCAAGTGTGACCAAGGTGATCACCGCACTCTATGCGTTGGATCATTTGGGCGCTGATTATCGATTTTCCACCCAAGTCCTTGGGACAGGGACGATTGAAAATGGCATGCTCCAAGGCGATTTGATTTTGCTTGGTGGTGGGGATCCCACCTTGGACACCGACCGAATGCTGACGCTTGTGCGGCGCCTGCGTGATTTGGGTCTGCGCCAGATTTCTGGGCGGTTCTTGGTTAATGGCGCAAGCCTGCCAATGTTTCGCGAAATCGACACACAGCAACCTGTCTATGTTGGGTATAATCCCGCAATTTCCGGTCTGAACCTGAATTTTAACCGCGTCTATTTCGAATGGAAGCGTAACGCCTCAGGCTATTCAACTTCGATGGATGCGCGTGGTCAAAAAATCGTACCGCAAATCCGCAGCGCGACGATCAAGATTGTCGATCGCGCCGCGCCATTGTTTGCGGTTACAAACGGAAATGGTGTTGAAAACTGGACTGTCATGAAATCGGCCTTGGGCAACGGGGGCGGGCGATGGTTGCCTGTTCGGGATCCAAACCGATATGCGGCGGATACCTTTCGCGAAATTGCCCGTTCGCAGGGCATCACCCTTCCCACGCCCGAATTTTCCAACACTGCAAATGGCCGTCTCTTGGCGGCGGACACCAGCGCACCGCTGCAAGACGTCATGCGCGATATGCTCGTGCATTCGACAAACTTGACCGCCGAGGTCTTGGGGTTAGCCGCGTCACAAAAGGCGGGCGTCACAGTCAATAGCTTGCGCCAATCTGCATCGCATATGACATCATGGGCGCAGACGCGACTGGGTATGATGAATTCTGTGTTCTATGATCACTCAGGGCTCAGCGATAAAACAAAGGTTACAGCCCGTGATTTGATTGCGGCCTTGACCCGCGCGCGCGGCATCGACACGAATTTCGACCAACGCCTGAAAACAATTCGCCCACGTACTGCGAAAGGTGATTTAGATCCCGCTAGCCCCGCAACGATTCTGGCAAAAACAGGTACGTTGAATTTTGTTTCGGCGTTGTCTGGCTACCTAACCGTGCCGTCAGGACAAAACTATGCCTTTGCGATGTTTGGACAGGATCTGACAAAGCGCCGCGCCGCTGACAATGTCGCAAACGAATTGCCGGCGGGCGCACAATCATGGAACGCGCGGGCGCGAACCCTGCAACAGGGTTTGTTGTATCGCTGGGCGCGGCTTGGGGATGTGACGAACTAGGCCTACACCGTCATATGACGCGCGCGTGCACCGCGTTCAATAGCCGCAGCATGCAGGCGATCGATGTTCAATTCATACCGCATTTCTTCCAAAAGGCGCAGTTCCGTTTCACGAATTTTCCCGTCTGCGGCCGCCACATCACAACATAATGCATAGGCAGTTTCATACAAACGTTCAGGCAGGTTATCACGAACAAGACCGAACAACGCGTCTAGCCCGTCTTCTTGTTCAAACAAATCATAGACGATATTTGCAATCAAATTAATCCGATCAATATCGTAATTCCCGAATATGGGCAGGTGATTGACCGCTGATTGTATTTTCACAAGCTCAGAGGTGCGCACATCTTCGTCGGAAATGGTCAACGCGATCATCAATCCGACCAAGCAATCTTGTTCACTTAAGATATGGGGCGCTTCACGAGACATGGATGGGATCCTTTTGATTTTGAATACCTTTAGAATAGGAACGATTTTCCAACCCCGCAATAGGCAACAACGACCACCGCTTGCGGCAGTGCAGAAAAAACGCTAAGACACGCGGATTCCCAAGGGGATCAAAACCAAAACTTTTTCGGAGTCTACATATGTCTGATCTACGCGATGCTGGAATGAGCTCAAAAGCTTGGCCCTTTGAAGAAGCACGCCGCGTGCTCAAACGGTATGAAAAGGCGCCGCCCGAAAAGGGATATGTGTTGTTTGAAACGGGCTATGGCCCATCCGGTCTGCCGCATATCGGCACCTTTGGCGAAGTCGCACGTACCACGATGATCATGCGTGCGTTCCGTGAAATTTCCGATATCCCTGCGAAATTGATCTGTTTCTCGGATGACCTGGACGGCATGCGCAAGGTGCCCGGCAACGTGCCAAATCAAGACATGTTGCAAGAGCATCTGCAAAAGCCTCTGACATCTGTTCCCGATCCTTTTGGCGAATACGAAAGCTTTGGCCATCACAACAACGCGATGTTGCGTCGTTTCTTGGATACGTTCGGTTTTGAATATGAATTTTATTCAGCCACCGAATTTTACGGATCAGGTCAATTTGACGAAGTGTTGAAACGTGCGGCTGAACGCTATGACGAGATTATGAAAGTCATGCTGAAATCCCTGCGCGAAGAACGCAAACAAACCTATTCCATCTTTTTGCCGATCCATCCTGAAACGGGCCGCGTTCTATACGTTCCGATGAAAGAAGTGAACGCAGCCGACGGCACAATTACATTTGATGATGAAACAGGCCGCGAATGGACCCTGCCCGTGACGGGCGGCAATGTGAAATTGCAGTGGAAGCCAGATTTCGGCGCGCGCTGGGCGGCACTGGGTGTTGATTTCGAAATGTATGGCAAAGACCATTCAACCAATACGCCAATCTATGATCGTATTTGTGAAATTTTGGGACAAAAAGCGCCAGAACATTTTACCTATGAATTGTTCTTGGATGACAAAGGTCAAAAGATTTCGAAATCGTCGGGCAACGGGATTTCGATTGATGAATGGCTGACCTATGCGTCGACTGAATCGCTTGCGTATTTCATGTATCAAAAGCCAAAAACCGCAAAGCGGATGCATTTTGATGTGATCCCAAAGGCGATGGATGAATACCACCAACAGCTGCGCGCCTACGCAGATCAAGACACAGACGCGCGCGTGAACAATCCTGTGTTCCACATCCACGGTCACAATGTGCCCGCCTCTGACATGGTGGTGCCGTTTTCGATGTTGTTGAATCTGGCCTCTGTCGCGAATGCGGACAACAAAGACCAACTGTGGGGCTTTATCCAACGCTATGCCCCCGACGCGAGCCCAGAGGCGAACCCACAGCTTGACCAAGCGGCGGGATTTGCGGTGCGGTATTACAATGATTTTGTAAAACCAACCAAAGTCTTCCGCGCGGCAACCGAATTGGAACGCGAAGCGCTCATGGATCTGCGCAACCAACTGTCTGCATGGGACGGTGGTTTGGACGCAGAGGCGCTGCAATCCGTCGTCTATGCCTGTGGTCGTGATCGCTTTGATCCGCTGCGCGCGTGGTTTGGGGCATTGTACGAAGTCCTCTTGGGCGCGACCCAAGGCCCACGCTTTGGCGGGTTCATCGCGCTGTATGGCATCACAGAAACCATTGCCCTGATTGATGCCGGTTTGAATGGCGATTTCGTATAGTTGATTTTACAAAACCCGATGCTA
>RGAJ01000131.1 GCA_009920225.1 Paracoccaceae bacterium | reverse complement strand
AAAGTCATGCCAGAGGGTTACACCAATTTATTACATAGCAAAAGGTGAATTTATTTAGTCGACCGGCAAAAGCGCGGCTGCGACCCGACGGCCTTCGGACAGTAGGATATTATAGGTGCGACAGGCCGAGGGCGAGCTCATCGTTTCGACCCCTATTCCCAAGGCATCAAGCGCCTCTCGAATATGGGGCGGACAATGGGCAATTTGCGCACCTGTTCCGATGAAAATCACGTCGATGTCGTCGGCCAATGCAGCAAGGGACGCCACGTCGTCATATCCGCCCCATGCTCTTGCATGGGTTTGCGTGCATAAAACGGCACCCTTGATCACTTGTCCGCCGACCCGAAAGAACCCCGGACCATAGCCGTCAATCGGCCGCGCATCTTTAAAGTGGATTTCATTGAGTTGCATAAAATGCTCCTAATCAAACAAGGGCAAGCCCATCATGGCCGAACATCCGATAATGACAAAGGCAACGGTACGATACGCTTTTTCTTTCTCTGGGTCAAAGAACCGTGCCCCAATCATATTTCCAATCGTAATCGACGGAACCATGATCACCCCGATCAAAATCGCATCCTTTGTCATTTCGCCAAACATCGCCATATAGAACAGAATGGCCGCGTCAAAAATCAACAGATACAGCAGGTTATTTGCGCGAATGACCGACGGGGGATGGGGGCTTGCCATATAGAACAAGATAACAGGCGGCCCCGGAATACCGACCAATCCCCCCGTGATACCGCCCAATCCACCGACGCCATGGCAAAAAGATCATCGCCGTTCCAAACCCCGCAAACCCGCGCACGATGCCCGCAACAAGCGCCGCACAGATCATCCATATCAAACCATCGGTTGACAGGATCTGGGCGAACATGGTGGTCATTCCGATTGTGGAACTTGGATGCCGGCCTCAGCGTTTGGTTTTGACCAATCACGTTTGACACCCAGCCACAACAAAATCGTGGATGCCACAAAGACCGAACTATATGTCCCAACGATGACGCCCCAGGTCATGGCAAATACGAACCCACGGATCACATCACCGCCCAAGATCAACAAGGTCACCAATGCAATCAATGTGGTCACAGACGTCATCATGGTCCGGCTGAGCGTTTCATTGATAGAAAGGTTCAGCACCTCGGCCAAGGGTTTGGTCTTGTACTTGCGCAAGTTCTCACGCACGCGGTCAAACACAACAACCGTATCGTTGAGAGAATATCCAACGATGGTCAAAAGTGCGGCAATGATCGCCAAGTCGAACTTAATCTGCAGCTCGGAAAAGATGCCGATGGTCAACAAAACGTCATGCACCAAGGCCAAAACAGCCCCCACCGCGAATTGCCATTCAAATCGCAACCAGATGTAAAACAACACCGCGGCAATCGCCACGATCACCGCAATGATGGCCGTTTGGATCAATTCACCTGATACCTTGGGCCCGACGCTTTCGACCGATACGAATTTGATGTCTGGGACAACGGCTTGCAACGCCGCCTCGACCGTCATGATCACATCATTGCTGACAGCTTCTTCGTCGTTTTGCGCTTGGATGCGGACCATGGCCACGTTTTGATCAGGTCCAAAGTTCGGATCAAACACCTCGGATATGATGATATCGCCAAGCCCCAATTCAGCCACAGCGCCGCGATAGACGCCGACGTCAATCGCTTGGGCGCTTTGGGTGCGGATCGTTGTGCCACCACGGAAATCAATGCCATAGTTCAGCCCTTGCAGCACAAAAGATGCAAAGGCAATCACCATCATGGCCGCCGAAATACCCAGCCACATTTTCCAAAGGCGAAAGAAATCCCAATTCGTTTCAGACGGAACAAGTTTCAAACGCATCTTTACACCTCGATCGTTTTTGGACGGCGGCGTTCGAACCAAATCACCACCAAAAGCCGTGTGACATAAATGGCCGTAAAGACCGACGTGATGATCCCAAGACCCAAGGTGATGGCAACAAGATGATCGCCGTGATCAAGGTTGTGATGTTCGCATCCACAATCGCAGACAACGCTTTTTCATAGCCCAGCTCGATTGCCCGCGCAGGGCCTTTGCCTGCCTTTAATTCTTCGCGGATCCGTTCAAAGATCAACACATTGGCGTCCACTGCCATACCGATTGTCAACACAATCCCCGCAATACCGGGAAGGGTGAGCGTTCCGCCAATCCATGACAAAAGCCCAAAGATCAACGCAATGTTAAAGATCAGGGCCACATTGGCAAAGACACCAAACAACCCATAGCTCAAGACCATGAACACCAACACGGCAACGCCCGCGACCAGTGACGCGATTTTGCCGGCTTCAATGCTATCTGCACCAAGTTCTGGTCCAATTGTCCGTTCTTCTAGGAAATTCAATCCCGCCGGCAAGGCACCTGCGCGCAGAAGAACGGCCAAGTTTGTGCTTTCCTCAACTGTGAAATTCCCCGTGATAATGCCCGATCCGCCAGGGATATGGGATTGGATCACGGGTGCGCTGATCACCTCACCATCCAAAACGATGGCAAAGGGGTTGCCGATGTTTTCGGCCGTATAATCGCCGAATTTGCGCGCACCTGTGGGGCCAAAACGGAAATTCACCGCAGGGCGGCCGTTCTGGTCAAAGCTTGGCTGCGCATCGACCAAATCTTCGCCTGTGACAACGGGGGCTTGGTCAAGGATGTAGAACACGCCTTCGCGATCAAGTGACGGGAGGATTTCGTTGCCCGCACCTGCGGATGTTGTGGCATCACCTGTTTGACCAATCACGTGTTGAAAGGTCAGCTGCGCGGTGGTGCCGATCAATTCTTTTAATTCGGCGGCCGATCCGATGCCGGGCACCTGGATCAGGATACGGTCATCGCCTTGGCGCTGGATCGTGGGTTCACGTGTGCCCACTTCGTCGATCCGTCGACGCACGATTTCAAGGGATTGCTGTAATGTGCGCGCGTCGGTTGCCGTTTTTTCGGCAGCAGACAAGGCGACGATCAATGTGTCACCTTGTGACGTGATCTCAAGATCTTTTTGACCCGCGGCCGAAAGGGACACGATGGGTTGCGACAAAACGGAAACAAATTCAATCGCTTGCGCCATGGCGTCGGCGTTCGAGATTTTGACCCGCAGCTCATCCGCGGGGCCGTCTTGCAAACGGATTGTACCGACAGTGGCACGTTCCTGACGCAGGATGTCACGGACTTCGGGCCACAAAGATTTCATCCGTTGGGCATAGACATCGGATGTTTTCACCTCGGCCAGCAGATGTGCGCCGCCGCGCAGATCCAAGCCCAAATTCACCAATCCAGATGGCAAGAATGATGGCCAAATCGTTGAATTTTCGACATCTTTTGGATCTGATGATCCGTTTTCGATCGCGGTTGTGGCGTCGTTATACGCCTCAACCCGCGTGTAAAAACCATTGGGCAAAGCCAAAGCAAACCCCAAGGCACAAAGCCCCGCGATGACGATCCGTTTCCAAAGATCGATATGTAACATTCGAAGGGCCTCTTATTGCGTGTGCGTCTGAATTATGCGTCGGTCGCAGGTTCTGTTTTTGACAGCACTTGCGCGATGGTGGATTGAACAACGCGGACTTTGACGCCCTCGGCCAACTCAACCTCTAATTCATTGTTTTCTTTTACTTTTACGACTTTACCAATCAGGCCACCTTGGGTCACAACTTGGTCGCCACGACGCAAAGAGGACACCATGTTTTGATGTTCTTTCATCTTTTTTTGCTGTGGGCGGATCAAGAGGAAATACATGATCCCGAAAATCAGAATGAGAGGAATAAACTGGCCAACTGCGTCCATTGTGACGGTCCTTACTTAGTGTTTCTTTGGCGGGAACCTATGCGCTGCGACGCGGGTTTGCAAGGTGTGAAACGCTAATCTGTATGACGTCGGTATCACGTCGGTATTAGGTCGGTGGATTCAGACGGATTGGACGGCGCGCCACTGCACCCCGCCCCATGTGCCAAAGAACATATCTTTTGCTAGTTGTCCTTGATCGTGGTGACAACGCCAGTCAAGAAAACATCATCCTCATGTCCTCGATTTATGGTTACGTGCCCGCCACCCGCAACCTCTTGGCCATTTGGACCGAAAACGTTAAGGCTAAAATCGCCATAAGCAGCACAGCTTTCGCAGGTTGATGTGACCTCACCGAATAAATATCCGTCCCCGAGATTTTGAATATTGGTTAGATTCAAATCGTCGATTTCAGACCAAGCAATCCATTGTTTAGTTTCGCTATCCCACTTTTCCATGTTGGTAAAGCTGCCCAAAAAGACGTCGTTCGCAAAATTCAAACTTAATGCCGCATCACTTTCGAAAGCCGTGTTGCTGTAATCTGCTGTTTCGATTGCTATGCCACGCCAAATACCGCTATAGTTTGCGGTGGTTTGCGGCAAACGCGCAGTCGGTGTCACAAACCCAGCGGCGCCATACGCCCCCCGATATCCGTCAAGCTGATTTTCGGCTGTCGCCGTGCTTGGGAATTTGTGAACCGAAAACGGAATATGATATTTCGCATCCGCCGTGCCGTTTACGAAATCTGCAATCGCGGGTGTGTCTGCGAATTCGATGTAATAATTTGTGTCGCCCTTAGCGATGAAAAAGGTGTTTGGATAATCTTTAAGAACTGCATCCTTGTCTAGAATGATCTCGTCCCCGAATGCTTGCACGATCAAACGAGGATCGCCATCTGGGTCTATTTCAACAAAGATTTCGACATCATCATCACGGCGGTAGTTATTAAATTCAGTGGTTATCCCGTCCCGTTTGACTGTGTAAACAGGTACAAAAAATTTTTCGTTATCCGCAGAGTTCATAAATTCCGCGATCGTGGGCATTTTTTCCTCGCCCGCAAGATTAAGGGTGTTCGTTTCATCCACTGGCGGTGTCCCACCGCCGCCGCCGCAAGCCGCGACTGTTGCAATAAGCGGCACAGTTAAAAAGAGTTTATAATTCATCACAAACAATCCCCGATAGAATTAATTAGACTTTAGACCATACGCTACACACTTTAGAAAGTATCTCGATTCAGATTTATTGAATTTTCCCTAAGAATTCGGATTATCGCGCAAACACGATTAAGATGTACGGTCGTGTCTATGATCACGTTGCGGGCACCCTTAGCGTGTCGTCGAAATGAACCCATTTAACAGCTCATCTGCACGGCCATTGCCTGTGATATTGCTTGCCCGCACCAACAGGCCGAAACCAGACACAGCGCAGAACAATGAAATTACCGATTAAACCTCATTCAAATCCAAACAATACTTAACATATGTCAATGTCCATTAGATCTTATAAATTGATAGATCCGCCACAGTCATCACATTTTCGACTGTCCAAAGCGGGCGAATTTTGTTACGTGGCAATCCTGAATCAATTCAATGAGGACAAGACCCATGCATGATATTCGTGCCATTCGTGAAAACCCTGCCGCTTTTGATGCCGCTATGGCGCGTCGTGGGGTATCGGATGCGTCCTCTGAATTGTTGGATATTGATGCGCAACGGCGTGGCCGAGAAAAAGGCCGAAGTCGCCGAGATGAACGCCAAGGCAAAGGATTTGGACGACCAGTTGACTGATGCGTTGATGCGTATCCCGAACCTGCCCCATGACAGCATCCCTGATGGGGCCGATGAAAACGATAACGTGGAAATTCATCGCTGGGGCAGCCCGCGCAACATCGAAAACGCGAAAGAGCATTTTGACATCGCAGGCGTCAAAGCGGGAATGGATTTTGAAACAGCTGCCAAATTGTCAGGATCACGGTTTGTTGTGTTGCGCGGCGCGATTGCCCGCGTCCATCGCGCCTTGGCACAAATGATGATTGATACACATGTTGATGATCATGGCTTGGTTGAACATATTACCCCCGTTTTGGTGCGGGACGAGGCGATGTATGGCAC
>RGAJ01000014.1 GCA_009920225.1 Paracoccaceae bacterium | reverse complement strand
CAGCGTAAAGAAAAACTGGTATTAAGTCATTGAATATAGGTCATTTTGCGACAATTAAAGAACCACAAACAATCTGAATAAAGGGATGGCTGGCGGAGAGACAGGGATTCGAACCCTGGGTACCCGTTAAGGCACAACGGTTTTCGAGACCGCCCCGTTCGACCACTCCGGCACCTCTCCGATGTGGGCTCATTAGATTTAACTGATGGGGCGTGCAAGTGGTTTTTCGTGTTTTATCACCTGCGCGTGATATGGGCTTGGCAATGAATGCTCCGTTCCCCATATTAGGACAAGTCAGTTGGGGAAGGATCCGGATATGTTACGGTCGTTGGTTCACGCGGTCAGTGTGATTTTGTTGGTGGGTGTCTCGCATCAGTTGCGGGCCCAAGACGATACGACCGCCATGTTGTTTGATGCGTTGCGCATGGATATCTTGGAAGAGGTGATCATTACCGAGGGCCAGGGTCACATTCGCGAAACCGCGGAAACCTATTTGGATCAGCGTCGTGTTGATGGATTTGTCCAGCAAACACAGTATATCTATGATCCACAATCCATCCGCGATCGGATCTATGCCGGAATGCGCGATGGATTGACCGAAGATCAGCGCGCTGTTGCCTTGGCGTTTTATCAATCTGATCTCGGCACCTTGGTTGCGGAATTAGAAGCGACCGCACGTCAAGCGATTTCTGCGGACGAGGTGGAAGAGGCCGCATATTCCATTGCGCAATCTGCCTCAGAACAGGATGATCCGCGCATCGCCACAATCGAACGCGCGATCGAGGATCTGGAATTGGTCGAAATGAATATGTCGGGCGCTATGAACGCCCAGTATAGTTTCCTGATGCCGCTGACCAAAGTGGATCGCTTGGGGCTGTCCCAAGGTGAAATCCTGTCGATGTTGGACGAAGCGGCCGAAGATACCATGGGATCGATTGCAGAGTGGCTTGTTGCGTTCATGTATATGGCATACGCGCCCTTGGATGATGAACAACTGGATCAATACGTGTCTTATCAGCTTTCTGAAAATGGCGATGCAGTGAACAAGGCGCTTTTCAAGCTATTTAATGAGATTGAGCGCGACAGCTCTGCCGCATTGGGCAAAGAACTGGCCGAGGCGCTACAATCCCAAGAGTTATAAGGCAAGCGGACCGGCAAAGGGTTGACTTTTGCCCCATAGCACGACATAGACGGGTTTCATGGCGGGAGGATTCCCGCCTTTTGCTGTAATTACGTCGTAAGACGCGCTGTTTCAGGCGGTGGCTTCCACCAAAACACCCGATTGGGGGCCGAAAAACGCGGAACTGAAAAGGAAACTAGCATGTTTGCTGTCCTCAAGACTGGCGGTAAGCAGTACAAAGTCAAAGCGGGCGATATTTTGCGCGTTGAGAAATTGGCTGCAGACGCAGGTGAAACTGTACAATTTAATGAAATTCTGATGATCGGCGGCGACGCTCCTGTCGTTGGTGCGCCTCGCGTTGCGGGTGCGGCTGTTCAAGCAGAAGTCATTGACCAAATCAAAGGCGATAAGACAATTAACTTTGTCAAACGCCGTCGTAAACACAGCTCACAACGGACAAAAGGCCACCGTCAACAATTGACATTGGTCCGCATCACCGAAGTTCTTGCCAAAGGCGCGGACAAAAGTGGTGTTAAAGCAGCCGTAGGCGCAGGCTCTGTCGCCACAGCGGCCGAATAAGAAGGAGTAACCCCCCATGGCACACAAAAAAGCTGGCGGTTCATCCCGTAACGGTCGCGACTCAGCAGGTCGTCGTCTAGGCGTAAAAATCTTTGGCGGTCAAGCTGTCAACCCAGGCAACATCATCGTGCGTCAGCGCGGTAACAAATGGTGGCCAGGTGAAGGCGTCGGCCAAGGTAAAGATCACACAATCTTTGCAACGACCGAAGGCGCCGTCAAGTTCCACAAGGGACTTAAAGGTCGCACATTCATTTCCGTTCTTCCTGTCGCGGAGGCCGCGGAATAAGCCGAAAACCGAAAATTCGTTTTTCATAAGGGGATCGGCACACAGCCGGTCCCTTTTTTAATTTAAATAAACTTTTGATTAAAAATTGGGTGTTACAAAACTCTGTTATCCCGCCGGAAAATGCATATGTCGTTTAAGTGAGCGCAGCATATGTCGTTAAGGATCACAGGCACCAAAAATCGATATGCCAAAGAAAAGGAGGCATAGATGAAAATTGAAACAATCCCCCCGCAACCGACGGTCATCACCGCGCGGTTCGAACTGCGGCCATTACGCGCGTCAGATGTTGGGCTTATCGAATTTTATACGCGTGAGGAACGCGTTGCACGACAAACCACATCTATCCCGCATCCGTTGCCGCCAGGCGCGACCGAGGCCTATGTGAAACGTGCGATGTCATCGGATCGCGATGCAGATGTTTGGGCGATTGATGCCACTCGCGATGGCGGGTCAGAAGTCATTGGTTTGGTGTCATTGGAACGGCTTAGCCGCAATCAATCCGAATTGGGGTATTGGGTGGCACCCGCCTTTTGGAACCAAGGCGTGGCCTCCGAAGTCGCAACAGCCGTGATTGACGCAAATCCGATGGGGCATGATACGATCTTTGCCGCCGTGTTTCAGGATAACCCGGCCTCGGCGCGGGTGCTTACCAATTGTGGTTTCGAATATATTGGCGACGCCGAAGCCTTTAGCGTGGCGCGCAATGCCAAGGTTCCGACTTGGACTTACCTGCGTAAATTCGCAAAAGGCCGCTCTAAATGATCCGCATGTCAGGCAAAACAAAACGTACATCCGCAACACCGGCGTTTTGTCGTGTGGTGATTGCAATGCGTGCCCTGATACCCCCTTTGTGACGCTGCCCAGTCGGGTGGGAATTTCGACAAAGGGGGGCCAAAAGCCCCCCTTTTTCTTTATTAGGATGCCATGAGAAAACAAATAATAACGGACCGATTATATTTGCGTCCCCCCGTGATCGAGGACGCGCATGCGATCAAATCACTCATCTCTTACGATGTTGCACAATGGCTCACGCGGATGCCATGGCCCTATCACCTGTCTGATGCAGAGTGGTTGACACATGTGCAATCCGCCCCATCAGATCCCATTTGGGCGATCACGCGGCATGGCCAAATTATTGGCATGATTGGGCTTGATGGTGAATTGGGCTATTGGCTTGCCCCCGAATATCACGGCAAAGGCTACGCAACAGAAGCCGCCCGTGCCGTCTTGCAAAATTACTTTGCCAATCCCTATGCCGCACCTTTGAAATCAGGCTATCACCTTGGCAATGATCGCTCTGCAAATGTTCTGCGGAAGCTGGGGTTTGCGCCAAACGGTGTGACCATGCGCTTCTCATGCGCGCATGAGGCAGATGTCAATCTGCAGACCATGCTATTGACACCCGAACACTGGCACGCCCTCAATCCTGTCCATGTAGAAACCGAACGTTTGTTGATCGATCCGGTGGTTTCCGACGATTTTGATCCGCTGTTTGACATGCTGTCTCGCAAGGACGTCGCTTGGCAATTGGGCCGCTGGCCACATCCGCTTGATCCCGATCTCTTGCGCAAACGCATGAATGCGATGCGCTGGAGCGGTGGCTGGACGGCGACCTTTGCGCTGCAAACAAAATCGCGCGACTTCATTGGTATGGTTGGATTTCACTCCCCCACCAACGGCGAGGCGGATGATATGTCGCTTGGCTATGCTTTACATCCCGATCACTGGGGGCGCGGATACATGTCAGAGGCGGTCAAAGCCATGATCACATTTCTCTTTGACCGCTTCCCCATTTCACAAATTCTGGCTAGCGCTGTGATTGATAACCCCGCATCGCAAAAGGTGCTGATCAAAAATGGATTTACTGAATATGACCGCGTCCCTTTCATCCAGAGGTCTCGCAGGTACGAAGTGATCAGCCTTGAATATCGCCTCAAACGCGATCATCTTTCATCTTTGTAAAAATACTCTGCGGGGGTGTGGGGGCGCAAAGCCCCCACAAAACGAAAGCAAACCCATGACCAACATTTTCAAAATTGACGACATTGCCCTGCGCCATGTGCATCCCGATGATTACAACGCGCTTTTCGCGTTGAATGCGATTTGGGACATCGTGAAAAACACCGGCTCTTGGTCCTATCCGCCCGATCCAGATCAGGTACGCAACCGATGCACGCCGATTGACGCAACCGACGGCATTCGTGGCGTGATCACGCATCAGGGCCGTGTAATCGGTCAGGCGGGATTGGCGGGCGATATGATCTATTATGCGCTTCATCCCGAATTTTGGGGGCAGGGTATCATCACGCGTGTGGCCCGCGCGTTGGTCGAATATGCATTTTGCAATACCTCTCTTGATGTCATCACATCCGGTGTCTATTCGGACAATCCCGCGTCGCTGCGGGTGATGGAAAAACTGGGATTTCGCGAAATAGATCCAAACACGTGGTATTCGCGGGCGCGACAGGGAACGGTGCAGTGCCGCAATTTCGCACTGACCCGCATGGATTGGGCGTTACAAAACCCACCGATCTTGCATACGGACCGCCTTGTCCTCACCCCGCTTACCTTTGATCATCTCACCCAATTCGCCGAGATTTTAGGGCATCCCGATGTTGCCCCCATGATGATGCCTGCAACGGTTCCATGGCCCATTGATGATGCCGCCGACATTCTGTCGCGCTCAATCTATCTTGGCCGCTTGGGGTTTCGCATGGCGATCCTTGCGGGGGAACGCATGGTGGGAACCTGTGGTATCGGGCCAAGCGGCTCGGTAATGTTTGCCATTCATCCTGATGCTTGGGGACAGGGGTTTGCGACCGAGGCAATGCAATCGTTCATTTCCCATATTTTCGCGCGATATACTGTTGATCAAATCACAGCAGATCATTTCACTGACAATCCAGCTTCGGGCGCGGTTTTGCAAAAGTTGGGATTTCATCAGACAGGTTTCGGCACGGGCACCTCTGCAGCAAGGCTTGAGCCTGCGCCCGTTTTGGAATATGCCCTGCGTCGATTTGGCTGCGTCTGAAACTGATTGCAGATGTGGGCTTGCTGGGCATGCCGAACGCGGGCAAATCCACATTTTTGGCGGCAACATCGAATGCACGACCAAAGATTGCGGATTACCCCTTTACGACGCTCCATCCGAATTTGGGCGTGGTTGGAATTGACGGCGTAGAATTCGTTGTCGCCGATATTCCCGGTCTGATCGAGGGCGCGTCAGAGGGGCGTGGTTTGGGTGATTTGTTCTTGGGCCACATTGAACGCTGCGCGGTCTTGTTGCATTTGGTGGATGGCACGTCTGGTGATTTTCTAAATGAATACAACGTGATCCTAAACGAACTTGATGAATATGGCGCGGGCTTGGCAGACAAGCCGCGCATTACCGTATTGAACAAAGTTGACGCGATGGATGACGAAGAACGGGCGTTCTTTAAAGAAGAGCTTGAGCGCCTGTCAGGCGGCCCTGTCATTTTGATGTCCGGCGTCAGCGGCGAAGGCGTGGATGACGTATTGCGCACGCTGCGGGCCAATATTGACCAAAGCCGTCTGCGCGGATTGATCCAAGATGAGGACGACGCAGAATGGCAACCCTAAGCGAGGCGAAGCGTCTTGTTGTTAAAATCGGATCAGCCCTTTTGGTTGATCGTGCGACGGGTGCGTTGCGTCTTGATTGGGTGAAATCCTTGGCTGCCGACGTGGCGCGGATCAAGGCACGCGGCACGGATGTGGTTTTGGTGTCGTCTGGGTCGATCGCGTTGGGGCGCGGTGCGCTCCACCTGCCCAAGGGCAGCTTGGCCTTGGAACAAAGCCAAGCGGCAGCGGCCGTTGGTCAAATACGTTTGGCGCGTGCTTACGAAGAGGTTTTGGAACCTTTTGGGATCACAACGGCGCAAGTTTTGGTCACGCTTGAGGATAGTGCGGATCGGCGGCGGTATTTGAATTCACGGGCGACCTTGGAAATGTTGTTATCCTTGGGTGCGGTGCCGATTGTGAATGAAAACGACACCGTGGCGACCGATGAAATCCGTTATGGTGACAACGACCGCTTGGCGGCGCAGGTGGCTGTGACGGTGGGCGCGGATCAATTGGTTCTGTTATCGGACGTCGATGGGTTTTATTCTGCGAATCCCCAAGTTGACCCAACCGCAAAGCGTTTCGACATTATCGATGACATCACCCCCGAGATCGAGGCAATGGCAGGCGACGGTATTTCAGGCGTATCCAAAGGCGGCATGAAAACCAAGCTGATGGCAGCAAAAACCGCGGTTGCGTCGGGCTGTGCCATGGCCATAACCGAAGGGTCTGTTATGTCCCCATTGCTGGCCTTGGAACAGGGGGCAAATTCCACTTGGTTTATGCCCACTCTTGATCCGCATGCCGCGCGCAAGCGGTGGATATCGGCCATGAAACCGATGGGTCAAATCCAAATTGATGCGGGTGCGGTCACCGCACTTGAACATGGCAAAAGCCTTTTGCCCGCTGGCGTGATCGCTGTGACAGGTCGGTTTAGACGGGGCGACGCCGTGACCATTTGCACCGCAGAGGGTCATGAATTGGGCCAAGGTATTATATCATATCCCAGCGACGAAGCCTTGGCGTTGATTGGACGCAAATCATCCGAGATTGAAGAGATCTTGGGCTATCCAGGGCGCGCGGCCTTGGTGCATCGCGACGATATGGCAATTTAGGAGAGAGCGATGAGCGATATTCACGCAGACATGATTTCAATGGGCAAACGCGCCAAAGCGGCGGCGGCAGAGTTGGCCTTTGCCAGTGCAGAACGCAAACACGCCGCCCTGATTTCGGCTGCAGATGCGGTGCGCCAATCGATCCCGCATATCATCGCCGAAAACCAAAAAGATCTGGCCTTTGGTCGGGAAAAAGGTCTGTCAGATGCCATGATGGATCGGTTGATGTTGGATGAAAATCGCCTGCGTAATGTTGTGGATGGTTTGCGCGCGATTGCCGAACAAAAAGACCCTGTTGGCGAGGTGATCGAAGAATGGGATCGCCCCACAGGGTTGCAGATCAAACGGGTGCGCACCCCATTGGGTGTGATTGGTGTGATTTATGAAAGCCGCCCGAATGTGACCGCCGACGCAGGCGCATTGTGCCTCAAGGCTGGCAATGCCGTCATTTTGCGTGGCGGTTCCGAAAGTCTGCACAGTGCGACCGCGCTGCACGCGTGTCTGTTAAAAGGTCTGCATGATGCGAAACTGCCCGAGGATGCCATACAACTGGTCCCGACCCGAGACCGCGCCGCCGTTCAAGAGATGCTCACAATGACGGATTATATTGATGTGATCGTGCCACGGGGCGGCAAAGGGTTGGTTGGGCTTGTCCAACGCGAAGCGCGCGTCCCTGTCTTTGCCCATTTAGAGGGCATCGTTCATATCTATGTCGACACAGCTGCCGATGTCGACAAAGCCATGCGCGTCGTGATCAACGCCAAAACACGGCGCACGGGGATTTGCGGTGCGGCGGAATGTTTGTTGATTCATCGTGATATTGCCGATGGGTTGGGACGTGATGTGATCGCCGCGTTGATGGACAAAGGCATCGAAGTGCGCGCCGATCCAACATTGCAGAATATTGCAGGAACCGTTCCTGCACAGGATAGCGATTGGGGCTGTGAATATCTTGATAGTATCATCGCGGCAAAGGTGGTTGACGATGTCGACGGGGCGATTGCCCATATTCGGAACTACAGCTCATCCCACACCGATTGTATCATTACCGAAGACCTTGCCGCACGCGATCGGTTCTTTGAACGCTTGGACAGCGCTATTTTGATGCACAATGCCTCGACACAATTTGCCGATGGAGCAGAATTTGGCATGGGTGCGGAAATCGGAATCGCGACAGGCAAAATGCACGCCCGTGGCCCCGTTGGGGCGACCCAGTTGACCAGTTTCAAATATCTTGTATCCGGCGACGGGACTATTCGAGCCTAAGGGTCAGGGTAAATACATCATCCTTTTGTTCAAGCGCGGCTGTGATCCCCATCTCTGCGGCCAGTCGCGGCAGCACTGCGAATTGAATATCTGACGCGGCGGGTGGATCGAGTGGTTCAGGGGCGTTCAAGTGCGCCCATTGCGCAATCACGTCCCGTGGTGATTTTGGCTGAGCGCGTATTTCCGAGAGGCTCACCCAAATATCGCCGCCGTGGGGCATTTGTTTTTCAAAACACAACAGCGCCAAAACAATGATCTGCGCGTCCGTGCGATCAATAGATGTCGGGATCGACCATGTGATCCGATAGCGTGGCGCCGAAAAAAGCGGGGCGCAGATCGTGCACAACGCGTTCCCGTCCATCTGCACCCCACGTTTTTGACCACCAAAAGCCAATCGGAAAAATTCGACCCGCGCCCGCGCATCCGTGGCCGAGGCTTGAACCAAGCCGAATTCAAGCCCTGTTGAGGTTGATTGCGCCAAGGTCATCAGTTCAAGCCCATTGTGAATTGCCCCAATCGGGTTTATCAAATCATGACAGATACGCGATGCAATCAAATGGGATAGATCAGCCTTGGTCATTGTGTCCCCCAAACATGGCGGCACCGCCCGCGATGGACAAGAGTATGGAAGATTTAAACACATTTTTGGAACCGGGCATGTTCGTGCGACATCCCGCACAACCCGATTGGGGCTTGGGCCAAGTCCAATCGCGGGTGAATGGAAAAGTCACTGTGAATTTCACAGAACAAGGCAAAGTCGTCATTGATGGAACCTTAATCGCGTTAGAAGTTGTCTATCGCGATATATCCTGATCCAGCTTTGTTGATACATGTTTAAGTTGTGTTAAATTAGATACATTTGTGTCATTCTTGCCAGTGGTTGATACGAAGGCTAAAACAACGACCAAGACGGAGGAACGATGACACACTCAAAGCCGCGCTTTCGCGTTGCATTGGCAACCACACAAGATGACTTTATCGCAGCCCAGCAGTTGCGATATGACGTTTTTGTGGATGAATTGGGCGGCGCCGGGCCAATGGTGGATCACGAGGCCCGATTGGAACGCGACGAATTCGATCCCTATTTCGATCATCTGCTTTTGTTTGACGACGCGCGTACATCGGGTAACCCTGTGGTGGGGGTCTATCGTTTGCTTGCAGATCACAAAGAACGCGACCTTGGCCGATTTTATTCTGAAGATGAGTTTGACCTCACGCCCTTGCGGAGGTCAGGGCGAAAGTTGTTGGAATTGGGCCGATCTTGTGTGCATGCCGACTATCGCGGTGGGAGCGCGATGATGCATCTTTGGCAAGGTCTTGCAGACTATGTCGCGCGTCATGAGATTGAGATCCTGTTCGGGGTGGCAAGCTTTCATGGGACGGATATTGCCGATATCGCGCCGGCTTTGTCATTGTTGCACCACAAACATCGCGCGACACAGTCGCTTCGACCGCATGCGATTGGGGCAGATGCGATTGACATGAATATCTTACCTTACGAGAGCATTGACCGAAAATCCGCAATGCTTAAGGTGCCAGCGCTGATCAAAGCCTATTTGCGTCTGGGTGGCATGGTTGGGCAGGGTGCTTTTGTCGATCATGCGTTTAACACGACGGATGTGTGTCTGGTTTTGGATATGGCCCAGATGAATGAAAAACAAAGACAGATTTATGACCGAGCTTAAACACGACCCTGACTGGCTTAGCACACCTGAACCCGAAATGGGGGATATCACCATCTTTGGTTGGATTTTGGTTCTGCTGCGTGGAATTCCGATGGGAACGGTGGTGTTCGGGGGATTAGCCCTGTTGTTGATGGTGCGCATGATCGAACGGCCCATCTTCGGCGTTGCCCGCCCCATCACGCCGTATTTGACCCAGATTGTGTGCCGTATTTCGCTGATCATCATGGGAATAGGATTTTCGGTACGCGGGGCACCGATGACGCATAAAGGGGCGATTGTCGCCAATCATGGTGCGTGGTTGGATATATTTGTGTTAAACGCCAGCCAACGCGTTTATTTTGTATCGAAGGCTGAGGTTGCACAGTGGCCTGGTATCGGGTGGCTGGCGCGTGCGACTGGAACCGTTTTTATCAAGCGCGATCCGAAAGAGGCCAAAGTGCAAAAAGAGCTGTTTGAGCAGCGTTTGATGGACAATCATCGTTTGTTGTTTTTCCCAGAAGGGACATCAACCGACAGTTTACGTGTTTTACCATTTAAAACAACGCTTTTTGCGGCGTTCTTTGATCAAAAAATTCGCCACGATATGTATATACAACCTGTCTCGGTAAACTATTTCGCGCCGAAGGGCGCCGATCCAAGATTCTATGGATGGTGGGGGGACATGGATTTTGGCACCCATTTGATTTACACGCTGGCGCGTCTGCGGCAGGGACGTGTCGAGGTGGTGTATCACGACCCACACAAAGTGGATGCCTATCCATCGCGCAAGGCAATGGCGGCTGCCTTGGAAAAGGATGTGCGATCTGGCCACGCATTTGACGGGCGGTTTTAGCGGTAAGGTTTTCGGATCGCTTGCGCGATCCGACAGATGCGGGGACTGCCGTCCCCACACCCCTGCGAGTATTTTTACAAAGATGAAAGCCGGCTAGGACATAGCGGCAATAAATTCTGCCAAGGTGTGTGCAGGATCAGGGGTTTCCCAAATTTCATCCCCGAAGGCGAAGAAATCGGTGATGGGTGCCAAGTCACGCACGATGTCGAGGGTTAATCCACCTTCGGCGACGACGGGGACTTCGATCATTTCTGACCACCATTCGAATACATCGCGTTCTGCCAAAGTGCCATCGCCCAATGAGGATCCGCTGAGGGGTCCGAAGCTGACATAATCTGCGCCACCTTCGCAAGCATTCATGCCATCGTGACGCGAGGGGCCACAAAAGGCGCCGATGATCGCATCATCGCCCAATTCCTTGCGGATTTTTCGCACCAAGCGGCCGCCGTCTTTGAAGTGCACGCCGTCAAGTCCCAACCGTTCAACCATCAGGACGTGGGATTCGATTACGACAGCGACGTCGTGTTGGTGACAGATTTCGCGCACCGCGTCGGCACATTTGATAATGCGTGCCTCATCACGGGTTGACAGGGCCACGCGCACACAGGCCACATCATGCGCAGCCAGAACGGAATTTAGCTGTGCCGGAAATGTTTCAATGTCGAAATCATGTGGCGTAATGAGATAGATCTGGGGCTGCGTTTGGTCGGACATGGGGACTCCTGTCAGTTTTTTGTCTTATTAACGTGGAAAAAAACGTTTGGCTATGGGGATTAGGTGGAAATGGGGTTTTCATACGGCCTTGGGTATCTTAGATCAGCATGGAAACCAAAAGGGGAAAGCCATGCCGTCACTGACACCGCAACCATCTATTGTTTTGGTGCGCCCGCAAATGGGCGAAAACATTGGTGCCGCGGCGCGAGGCATGTGGAATTTCGGGCTTGATCGGATGCGTGTTGTCGCACCGCGCGATGGTTGGCCAAGCCAGAAGGCGGTCGCAATGGCAAGCGGTGCAGGCAGGCTTTTGGATGAGGCGGGGCATTACAACACCGTATCCGAGGCGATTGGGGATGCGCATTTCACATTTGCCACCACAGCGCGGGGACGGGGTTTGACAAAGCCGGTATATTCACCCGAGGCGGCCATGCGTTTGGCGGCCGAAAAAATACGGGATGGTCAATCGGTTTCGGTCATGTTTGGACCCGAACGTTCGGGTTTGGAAAACGATGACATTGCCCAAGCGAATGCGATTATTTCTGTTCCCGTAAATCCCGACTTTCCATCGCTAAACCTTGCGCAATGTGTGTTGCTTGTGTCCTACGAATGGCGCCGCGCCCGCGAAAGCGTTGAGGATATGGTGATGGAAATGGCCAAAACGGACTGGGCGCAAGCGGTTGAAATTGAAAAGCTTGCCGATCATTATGAACAGCGTTTGGATGAGGCTGGGTTTTTCTTTCCCGAGGCCAAGGCCGCAGGCATGAAAACCAACCTGCGCAACCTTTGGTCGCGTATGCCGTTGACGCGTTCCGATGTACAAACCTTTCACGGGATGTTGCGACAATTGTTGCGGCGTCTCACCTAAACGAACCAAGTGAACCTTTTAACAACGGATAAGGCTATGACGAAAAAGCGAGCAATCTTTGAAGAGGTCGGAACAGAGCAGCCCAAGACAGATCCGCAATCCACCGTGGGTGTGATTGATCGCGGTCGCAACCTTGGGGCGCGGCGTGGCATTCGGGCGTGGTTGATCATTCTATTTGCCTTGGTCGCGCTGATGATTGCGGTGGGGGGATTGACGCGACTCACCGACAGTGGCCTGTCAATCACAGAATGGAAGCCTGTCACGGGCGCCTTGCCGCCCATGTCCGCCGAGGTCTGGGAACAAGAGTTTGAAAAGTACAAGCAAATTCCAGAATACCAATTGCAAAACAAAGGGATGTCACTTGACGAATTCAAAACCATCTTTTGGTGGGAATGGGGACATCGTCAATTGGGCCGTTTTATTGGCCTTGTTTGGGCTGTTGGGTTCTTTGGATTTTTGGCCACTCGGCAAATTCCGACCGGATGGACGGCAAAATTGCTGTTGCTTGGCGCGCTTGGCGGATTGCAGGGCATGGTCGGTTGGTGGATGGTGTCCTCTGGATTGAAAGGGACAATGTTGGATGTGGCCAGCTATCGCTTGGCGACGCATTTGGGATTGGCCTTTATCATCCTTGGGTTCATCTCTTGGTTTGTGTTCCAATTGGGCCAAAGTGAAAAGGATCTGATCCAGCGTCGTCGCAGCCGCGAGGCGGGATTGTTCCGCATTTCAAAGGGTTTGATGCATTTTGCGTTTTTGCAGATCATTCTTGGTGCTTTGGTGGCGGGTATCGATGCAGGGCGCAATTATATTGATTGGCCGTTGATGGCAGGTGGATTTTTCCCGCCCGATATGTTTTCATTGACCCCGTGGTGGCGTAACTTTTTCGAAGATGATGGATTGGTGCAATTTACCCACCGCATGGCAGGGTATGCATTGTTTATCTTTGGGATTGTGGTGTGGCGCATTTCGCGGCGATCAGGCAACACTCAGGTGCGCTTTGGGTTCAACGCGGTGATGGCGATGATGTTTATTCAAATGCTTCTGGGTATTGTGACAGTCATGTATTCGGCCCCTTGGCAAATCGCGATTGTGCACCAAGTCGGGGCTGTGATTTTATGGGTCTTGATCCTGCGCGCGCGCTTTACCGCGGGCTATCCAGCAGTGCAATCGGTTCGAGGGTAAAGATATGACCGCTTTTGATGATCTTCGCGCCTATCAACGGCAAACTGAAACGCTAAAATCCATTTCCGGGCTTTTGTCATGGGATATGGAAACGCAGATGGCGACGGGATCGTCGGACAAGCGCGGCGAACAGTTGGCGGTTGTGTCGGGTCTGGTGCATGATCGTAACGCCGCGCCGCAACTGCGCGATCTGCTGGATGCGGCACGCGCCGAGGTCGTGCAGGCAGGGGATCTGCGTCATTTGGATCTGATCCAGATCGAAGCGGATGCCGCGACGCGCATCCCCAAAGATCTTGCGATGGAGCTGTCGCGGGCGACTGTCAAAGCGAACCAAGCCTGGGCTGAGGCACGCAAGACCGATACGCCATCGGTGTTTTTGCCACATCTGAACACCGTTGTACGTTTGCTGCGTCTTCGCGCCGAAGCGTTGCGTCGTGACGATGATCCGGTGCTATATGATGCGCTGCTGCGCGATTATGAACCTGATGCGAAAAGCGCAATGATTGATCAGATGTTTGCGCAACTGCGCCCCCGTCTGGTCGATTTGCGTGCTGCGGTCATGGCGGCACCTGCCGCGCCAAAACTGTCGGGGCATTTTGACAAGGCGGCGCAGGTCGATTTGGTGAATGATCTTGCCACACGCTTTGGGTATGACATGGCACGTGGCCGCATTGATGAGGCGGTGCATCCGTTCTGCGAAGGGTCGGGCAGCGACGTGCGTGTCACGACACGCTATGACGAAGCGGATCCGCTCAATGCGATCTATTCCATCATCCATGAGGTTGGTCATGCGGCTTATGAACAAAATGTATCGCCCGACTATGATCTGACGATTTTTGGGCATGGGTGTTCGATGGGGGTACACGAAAGCCAAAGCCGCATTTGCGAAAACCAAATTGGTCGGTCCCGTGAATTCACAGGATGGCTCTATGGTCGGATGCGCGATGCGTTTGGGGACATCGGGGTTCACAGCGAAGATGAATTTTTCCGCGCTGTCAACAGA
>RGAJ01000130.1 GCA_009920225.1 Paracoccaceae bacterium | reverse complement strand
GTTTGAAACAGCACGACAAACCGCCCGCAAAATCGTGTTCGCCGAAGGCGAAGACGAACGGGTTCTGCGCGCCGCCCAAGCGATTTTGGAAGAAACCATCGAACAACCGATTTTAATCGGCCGCCCCGATGTCATCGCACAGCGCTGTGAACGGCTGGGGCTCACGATCCGCCCAGATCAAAACTTCGAAGTTGTGAACCCCGAACAAGACGCCCGTTACCGCGAATATTGGGGCACATATCATGAGATCATGAGCCGCCGTGGCGTTACCCCTGATCTGGCGCGCGCCATTATGCGCACCAACACCACAGCAATTGGCGCGGTGATGGTCCATCGCGGCGAAGCAGATAGCCTTATCTGCGGGACATTTGGCGAATATCGGTGGCATCTGAATTACATTGAACAGGTGTTAGGCAGCGCGCAGCATCATCCGCATGGCGCATTGTCTTTGATGATCCTCGAAGATGGGCCATTGTTCATTGCCGACACGCATGTATATGTCGAACCAACACCACAGCAAATCGCAGCAACAGTGATGGGGGCCGCGCGCCATGTAAAGCGCTTTGGCATTGATCCCAAAATCGCCCTTTGCGCACAGTCCCAATTTGGATCGCGGGCCTGTGACACGGGTCAAAGATTGCGGGACGCTTTGGACATTTTGGATCAATCCAACGTTGATTTCCAATACGAAGGTGAAATGAACATTGACGCAGCACTCGATCCCGAACTGCGCGCCCGTATCCTGCCGACAAACCGACTTGATGGACCTGCCAATGTGTTGATCTTTGCCCATGCTGATGCTGCATCAGGTGTGCGCAACATTTTGAAAATGCGGGCCGGTGGATTGGAAGTGGGCCCAATCCTGATGGGCATGGGCAACCGTGCGCATATCGTGACGCCCTCCATCACGCCGCGGGGCCTGTTGAACATGGCCGCAATCGCGGGAACGCCCGTCGCCAACTATGGTTAAGGTTGGCGACGCTTTAGGATCTTGACGATTTGCGCGGCGTATTCCTGACGTTCTGCGTCGTTCATTTTTGAGAGATGAACCAACAACATCTCGCGTGCTTGGGCCAAGTGTTCTGACGACACTTGCGCCTGTTCTTCCATAATGGATGCCAATTTTTCGGCATCAAACGGAGTTGTGGTCAAAACGGCAATCGCACTGTCATAGCCATAGTTATTTTCACGGTTTCGTCCGTGTTTTTCCCCATGTTGTTTGCGTAAATCGCGCATGTCGCGCCCCAAATTGCGGCGGCTTTCATGCGACAGGGCGCGTAAATACACCGACCCGTTTGCGGCGGCAGGTGGGCCTTCGGGGGGGCGGCCAAATTTGGTCATTGCCCCAATGCCAATGCCAATCACAATCAGGTTCAACGCAAGCGAGGCAACCAAAACGATGCGCCAAATCCGTTTGGGGGTTTTTGTGGGTTCCGTCATGTTCTTATCCTTCTAGCAGTCCCAGATCGAGCCCAGAAAACGGATCGGTCAATTCGGCAGTCGCAGAAAACGGGTTTATGGTTTGTGTCGGCAGTTGGTCCGCCGAAATGCCGATCCAAACACCGACCAAGCCTGCGGTTGTTAATCCAACAAATGACGGCCACCCGCCCATATCAGACCACAGTTGTTTGTACCATGGCAGGGTTTCCAACACGGGGGATGTTACGGCCTGCGTATCGGCAAGGACCGACTGCGCATCCGCCAGTATTGCGGCAAAAAGCGCGTCATCAGGTTGCGGCATTTCTGAACGCGCCGTTGCGAACAGATCATCCAAGTCAAACGTTTTTTCATCATCAGAGTGTGTCATTTTGATATCCTAACGCAGTTTTTTGCCCCCGCAACTGGGCAGTTAAAGTCCGCTTTGCCCGCGAGACCAAGCTTTCGACCGCTTCAACCGACAGATCCAGGATCTGCGCGATTTCAATATTTGACCGATCTTCCAAGTGGCGCATGCGCAAGGCGGCTGCCTGACGCTCAGGCAAAGTGTCAATCGCAGCATAAAGCGCATTCACGCGCGATTTATCTTGCATCTGGTCGCTCACCGATGGTCTGTCATCGGCGGGTTCAAAACCAACATCATCCAACGGTGCGGATGTCTTGTTCCGCCGCAGCCGGTCGATGCAGGCATTTTCAACCACACGGTACAACCATGTCGATACTTTTGCTTGGTCCTGTTTCCAATCGGGCGCGATGCGCCATAACTTCATGAACGCGTCTTGGGTCACATCCTCGGCATCCGCCCGATTGCGTAGTTTATGATAGGCCTGAGCAAAAACGCGCGGCATCAAGCGCCGCGTGAGTTCTTGGGCCGCGGCAGGCGAGCCGTTGGCAAATAACACCAACAAAGCATCATCGCTTGCCGCATCAAGGCTATGGAATTCGTCCTTGCTCATCCGACTGGGCGTGGATTAGTTGTTATCTTGGCCTTTGCCAGCATGGTCACCCTTGCCGTGGCGTTCACCGTCTTTTCCACCATGACCACCTTTGCGACCCTGCTTCATTTTGCCCATTTCGTCCTTGCTTAGCAGGCCATCGCCATCCGCATCAAGCCGATCAAACATTTTTTCGCCGCGCTTGGCCATTTTGCCATTCAATTCGTCAAAGCTTAGGACACCATCGCCATTCTCGTCCATTTTCTTGAACATCTTGTCTTGGCGCTTTTTCATTTTTTCCATGCCATCCTTGGCCATTTCATCGGCGCTAAGACCGCCGTCGCTATTGGCATCCATTTTGGCAAATTGTGCTTTGGCAAAAGCTTGCATTTCATCTTTCGACACTTTGCCATCTTTGTTGGCATCGAATTCTTCAAATGTTGGCATCGGTCCGCGCGGACCATGGCCATCGTCTTTGTGGCTTGACGCGCTGACACCTGTTGCGCTTGCTGCCAATGCGAGTGCGATGATTGTTCCAACCAAATTCTTGTTCATACCCAACTCCTTTACCTTAGCTGTTTTGTTGTTGTGTGATCGTAAAACGCAGGTGCAGATCAATTCCGTCGCAGTTTTTTAAAAAATCTTTGCGACAACGCGACGCAATGACATTTGCGGTACGATCCGTCATGGTCAGATCTGGATTTCTGAAAAGAGAATACAAAATGTGTGCAGACCAAAACGACCGCGTAGAACGTCATACCTACACTGCGATGTGGAAGGGGTGGCGTCGGAAGTGCCCAAACTGCGGCAAAGGCCCGTTGTTACGTGGGTATTTGACGGTGCACAAAACATGCGCGGTCTGCCGCGAAGAATTGTTCCATCACCGCGCAGATGACGGCCCCGCCTATTTGACGATTCTGATCGTGGGTCACATCATGGCACCATCGCTTTTGATTGTCTTTCAAAAGTGGCGGCCTGAACCTTTGGTATTGTTCACAATTTTTTCCATTGGCTGTGTAGCATTATCCCTTTATCTATTACCAAGATTAAAAGGGGCGATCGTCGGCTTTCAATGGTCACGATATATGCACGGGTTTCAATAACCTGATGCAAACGCCCCAAAACAAGGGCAAAGGCATGGATAAATCAGCAATTCGCAACGCAGCGACTGTCATCGTCTTACGCAAAGATGGTGGTGAAACACGGGTTTTGATGGGCCAACGTGGATCCTCTGCGGCGTTCATGCCGAACAAAGTTGTATTTCCAGGCGGTGCCGTGGATGTCGATGATGCGGAAGTACTGCTGCATGCGGCGATCCCAGAGCCCTGTTTTTCACGACTGTCCGAAGACAGTGATCCAAGCCTGACACATCGCCTATGCGTCGCGGCCATTCGTGAATTGTGGGAAGAAACAGGTTTGATCCTTGGAACCAAAGCCGCTTGGCAGGGTGCGATCCCGCAAGATTGGCAAAGCTTTGCAGAGCGTGGTTTTGTGCCAGACGCAAGCGCGCTGCGGTTTGTCTTTCGGGCGCTGACGCCTCCGGGCAGACCCCGCCGTTTTGACGCGCGGTTCTTCGTGATCGATGCAATGAGTTTGCATGGCGACGCCGATGGGTTTTCGGATGCATCCGACGAATTGTCCCATCTGACATGGATCCCGCTGAGCGAAATCGGGAACTATAACCTGCCCTTTATCACCGAAGTCGTTCTGGCCGAAGTCACCCGCCAAGATGATCCAACCCGTGCACCCGCCACTGTGCCATTCTTCAAAAACAACGACGAAGAAAGCCTGTTTTTGCACATTCACGGCCGCCCGATGACCGATTAGGGATTTATCCCGCCAACAGGATCAACGCCAAAACTGACGCTGTGATGGTGATGATCCCCCACATTTCGCGGGCGGTGATTTTTTCGCGAAAGACCAAACGGCTGGCCATGATGGAAAAGATCAACTCAATCTGACCGACCGCGTTCACATAGGCGGCATTTTGCGATGTAAAGGCAACAAACCACATATAGGATCCCGCCAAACTGGTCAGCCCGACCAATCCCGCCGATTTTCGCGCGGCCCAAAGCGCGCCGAGTTGCAACGGATCGCGCCACCGCAGCCATAGAAACATCACCACGCTTTGCCATGTGATCACACATAGCAATGTGACCGCCGCACGTGAAAACGGATCCTCTGCCACAACGCCCAAACTGGCCGCGCGATAGGACACGCCCGACAAGGCGAACAAGAACCCCGACAAGACCCCCAAACCAGAGGCGCGATGGAAAATGCGGCTGCGCCAAGTGCCATTGAGGGATTTTTGATCTGACACCAAAAGCACACCCAGACCACCCACCAAAATCGCCACAAACCCATAAAAGGACACCAATTCCCCCAACAGAACCGCACTGACAAAAACGGTTTGCAGAACTTCTGTCTTTTTGAAGGTCATACCAACGGCAAAATTTCGCGATTTGAATAAGGCAACGACACAGATCGTGGCCAAGATCTGGGTCAGCCCGCCGAACGCGGCCGCGCCCCAAAATTGTGGTTCAATTTTGGGGATCGTCGTGTCAGAGGCCAAAAGATATCCCGCCACCAAAACCCAAATAACGGGCATGGAATAAAAAAACCGCGCCGCCGTTGCGCCAACCGCAGACAGCTGTGAGGTGCTCAGCACCTTTTGCAGCATGAACCGCAAAGTTTGAAAGAAGGCGGCCGCAAGTGTGGCCAAGATCCAAATATCCATTTGGCTTAGTTACGCCAAGATTTTCCCTTTGGCCAGAGCGGGTGCACCACCGGATCCTTGGCACGCAACAGGTATTTTGCAAAGATCTGGCGGTAGTTTGCAAAATGATAGCCGTCATTGTCCCTGAGGACTTGCGGTTTGCACTGTGCGTAGATGCGTGGCAAATCAAACCAAGGAATACATGGCTGCGCATGATGCAGAGCGTGGTAGTTGTTGTTTAGAAATAAAAACGCCAGCGCACCGCGGTCTTCGACAATCACTGTGCGCCCCGACACGTCATGATGTGCGCGGTGTTCCAAAAAGGTACGAATTTTCAAAATTCCCATCCCAAAATACGCAACCCCAATCCACTGCCACATGCTCACATCACTCAAGCCGGCCAAGATCAACCAAACACACAGCACAGCCGGAATATGGAGCGCCCAGCCCAGCGCGACACGGCGGTTGCCTTTGATGATTGCGCGGGCGTCTTCCATCATAAAAACCGATTGCGAAATAATTGGCCCCAAAATCATGCGCCCCAACAAGGCGTTATTGATGCGCAAAGTGGTTTGCATGGATCGACTTAGGGTCGGCCAAACCGCGGGATCAAGATAATTTGTTTCGGGATCATCATACGGGTCGGTCAGGTGTTCGTTGATGTGGTGCGCCAAATGGGTATCTTTGAATCGCAGATAGGGAACGAATATCCCGATTGCGGGAAAGACCAGAGCTGCATTGGCAATCTTGGATTTAAAGGGATGTCCATGCAACATTTCGTGCGTCAATGACGATTGCAAGACCACCGCCAAAACCATCAAG
>RGAJ01000129.1 GCA_009920225.1 Paracoccaceae bacterium | reverse complement strand
TTTCTACGGCATGCCGTCGCATCATCAAACGCATAGTTGGTCATTGATATGTGCGGACGTTTTGTTCTGAGCGAAAAAACATGGGCTGCCTATCATGGGGCGTTGTCCATTTTGCAAGGCACCGAAGGCAGTGTGAGTTATAATATTAAGCCGACGCAATCTGTGCACATCGCCTATCTTTTGGATGATGCGTTTACCACAGACACGGCGCGGTGGTGGTTCGTTCCGGAATGGCACAAAGGGCCCGTTGCCGAATGGAAGGCAACGACCTTTAACGCAAAGATTGAAACAGCGCATGAAAAGCCAAGTTTTCGCAATGCTTGGAAATTTGGACGGTGTTTGATACCTGCGTCTGGGTATTACGAATGGACCGGGAAAAAGGGGTCTAAAACGCCTTGGTTCATCCAACCACAAATGAACGCGCCTGTATTCTTTTTTGCGGGGCTTTATGCACCGCTGCAACAGGGTGGTTTCAGTTGCACTATTTTGACGCGCCCTGCGTATTCTGAATTGGCACATTTGCATCCGCGCATGCCTGTTATGTTGACTGAGACCGAAATCATGCCTTGGCTGTCCCAAACGTTCGATGATGTGAAAATTTTGGATAATCTTGGGCTTGGATATCAACACAAGATGAAAACCTATCCGGTCCAACCGTTTGGGATCAATGATGATGACCCAACATTGATAGACCGTGATGGGTTTGTTTTCTAACACGACCAAGGCCAACTTTTGGTCACGTGAAAACACCTTGGTATAAGGGAATTGATAAAAGAACAAAACAAGAACATAATGCAAGCATGTCACATCGATTCTCGGATATCTTTCCATTAAAGCAAGGCCGCACGCATGAGGTTTATGGCCCATGTGCCTATGCCTTTGCGGGGATTACCATCGGGTTATCGCGTAGCCCAGCCTTTTGGTTTGTCGAAGACTGGATGCCGGATATGGTTCATCCTGTTGGTCTTATCCCGTATTGTGATCCGCATCTTGTTTTGATTGGGCGCTGTCCAACTGCGATGGATGTGTTGGCCGCTGTGGAAGAAGCGCTTCGTTCGGGTGTCGTGTCTTTTGTCGTGGCCGAAGTGACCAAACCGCTGACGTTAAAAGCGGGCCGCAGGCTTCAACTGGCGGCGGATGCGGGCAAGGCTACGGGTCTGATGATCATTCCCAATGGCATGGGCAGCAATGCAACACACACCCGCTGGGAGGTACAGCCAAAGTTTTCTGATGCCCATGACGCGTTGATGCAATGGTCTGTGGTGAAAAATAAATCTGGCACTTTGGCCAGTTGGGATATTTGTTGGAATGAAGAAACGCATCGTCTCTGTGTGGTTTCCAAGGCTGCATAGCGATCGCGTTTTGCGACAACGGCCTGTGTCTGGACCATTTGCTATTACAGCGCATGCGCAAAATACCGATCGCGTGCTATGCTTGAACCATGATGCATCGCGTGCTGGTTTGGAACGGGGGATGTCATTATCGGATGCACATGCCTTGTGCCCACGCTTGCGGGTCGAACCATATGATCCCCACGCAGATCAAACATTTTTAAATGGCCTTGTGCGATGGGCGCGCAGGTATTGCCCTTGGGTCGCGCCCGATACTGTGGACGGATTGATTATGGATATCACTGGGTCTGCCCATCTTTTGGGTGGGGAAGAGGTGATGTTTGACGATATGACCCGTCGATTACAGCATGCCCGATTGAGCGTGAGAATTGGTATCGCAGATACCCGAGGGGCTGCGTGGGCCTTGGCGCATTATAACCCGTCTATCGCGCCGATTGGGGAGACGCGCGCGGCACTGCGATCTCTGCCTGTGGCCGCCCTGCGGATTACCCCTGACGAAGACGTCACATTGCAACGTTTGGGCCTAAAAACCATCGGTCAGTTGATGGATTTGCCGCGATCTACATTGGGGCAACGGTTCGGGGCGTCGGTTTTGATGCGTCTAGACCAAGCTGTTGGCGATCAAGCCGAAGTGGTTTCCCCCCATGCAGAGCCCCCCATTTATGCCACACGGCTAAGCTTTCCTGAACCCATTGGGCTGTGTTCGGATGTTATGGCGGGGTTGGACCGCGTGTTGCCCACACTCTGCGACAAGCTGCGCGATCATGATGTAGGTGCGCGGCAGGTTGTTCTTGTGTGTCGTCGTGTTGATGGCCAAGATCAACAGGTGGAATTGCGTCTTGCACGACCCTTGCGCGATGCTGACCGGATCAAGGCATTGTTTGAACGAGGCGTTGATGAAATTGATGCAGGCTTTGGGATCGATCAAATTCGGGTGATTGCGACGCAGGTCGAACATCTGCCTGTGCAGCAAATGACCTATGCCACAGCGCAGCGCCATGATGGGTTGCATGATTTGATCACCCGCTTGGGCAACCGGATCGGGTTGGAAAATATCCGTCGGTTCTTACCTGCCGACAGCCACATCCCTGAACGCAGCTATACAGTTGCGCCTGCTGCGTGGACTGATCCTTTGGGCACATGGGTTACCCATGTACGCCGCCCTATCCGGATGTTCCCCCCCGAAGCGATTGCCGCCAATGCCAGCACACCGCCAAAACATTTCCGATGGCGGCGTCTGTCCCTGACGACGGCGCGGGCAACGGGCCCTGAACGGATTGCGCCCGAATGGTGGTTGCCCGATGAAAATTGGCGCAGTGGCGTGCGGGACTATTGGCGCATTGAAACGCGACAAGGGCGGCGGTTGTGGATGTTTTATACGCCACAAAATCCGGCGTGGTTTGTGCATGGGGAATTTGCATGAGTTATTGCGAATTATGCACCACCAGTAATTTCACTTTTTTGCGGGGGGCGTCACACCCCGAAGAATTGATTATGCGTGCGGCGGATCTTGGTCTGCCAGCGATTGCGATTACAGATCATAACAGCCTTGCTGGTGTGGTGCGGGCCTATTCCGCGTTGAAGGAATTGCGCCGCAGTATGACCGAAATCACCATTCGATCCACCGCCCGAATTGATCCAAGCAGTCGCGAAGAAATACAGGGCCACACCGTTACAGTACAAAGCGATCATTTACCCAAGCTCATTGTCGGGGCGCGCTTGGTTTTGACAGATAGCGATGTGGATTGGGTTGCGCTGCCCCGAAATCGCGCAGCATACGAAGCGCTTTCACGATTGCTCACGCTTGGTAAGCGGCGGGCGGAAAAGGGCGCGTGTGTGTTGCACTTTCGTGATGTGATTGATGGTGCGCAAGGCATGATCTTGATCGCTGTGCCACACTCTTTGGGGCGGGGGGCCAAGGCGCATGTGCGCGACATGGCGCGGCGTTACCCCGGGCATGTGTATGTGGGGGCCGCGCCCCGATATGATGGGTCAGATCAAGATTACTTTAACGCCTGCCAAACCTTTTCCCATGCCACAGCTGCACCGATGGTGGCGGTGGGGGATGTGTTGATGCATCACGGATCACGCCGACAATTGGCGGATATTTTGACCTGTATTCGCGAAGGCTGCCGCATTGATGATATTGGCACCCGTGCGTTACCCAACGCCGAACGACGTTTGAAATCGGCCGATGATATGGCGCGATTGTTCCGGCATCATCCCGCCGCGCTGCGCCGCACCCAAGAGATTGCAGATAAATGCGCCTTTTGCCTGTCTGAACTGTCCTACGAATATCCCGATGAAATCACCGACGGCCAAGACCCTCAAACCCGATTGGAACGCTTGACCGAAGATGGATTAAAACGTCGCTACCCCGATGGTGTCACTGACCATGTGCGTGCCTTGGTGATCAAAGAATTGGCCTTGGTCGCACGGTTGGGATTTGCGGCCTATTTCCTGACTGTGCATGACATCGTAACCTTTGCCAGATCCCAAGGGATTTTGTGCCAAGGTCGTGGATCAGCGGCGAATTCGATCTTGTGCTATGCGTTGGGCATCACCGATGTTGGCCCTGAAACGATCACGATGGTTTTTGAACGGTTCATGTCTGAATACCGTGGTGAACCCCCCGATATTGATGTTGATTTTGAACATGAACGCCGTGAAGAGGTGATCCAATATATCTATCAAAAATATGGTCGTTATCATGCGGGGCTATGCGCGACCGTTGTGCATTACAGATCCCGCGCCGCTATTCGAGAGGTGGGCAAAGTCATGGGGTTGTCCCAAGATGTGCTTGCCAATCTGACTGGCCAGATATGGGGATCCTATAGCAAGGGTAATATCGAGGATGCCCAACTGCGGGCGGCTGGATTGGATCCATCTGATCTTCGGTTGGGGCAGACCCTGCGATTGATCGGGGAATTGATCGGATTTCCCCGCCACCTCAGCCAGCATGTGGGTGGGTTTGTCATCACCAAAAATCGTTTGGATCATCTATGCCCTATTGAAAATGCCGCGATGGAAGATCGCACAATCATCGAATGGGACAAGGATGATATCGATGCCTTGGGTATTCTAAAGGTTGATATTTTGTCATTGGGGATGCTGACCTGTATTCGCAAATCCTTTGATCTGATCGCACAGCATGAAAAACAACAGCTGACAATTGCGCAGGTTCCCCAAGAAGATCGCGACACCTATGACATGCTATGCCGCGCGGATGCGATCGGGGTGTTTCAGGTTGAAAGCCGTGCGCAGATGAATTTCCTGCCCCGTATGAAGCCGCGCACCTTTTACGATCTGGTGATCGAGGTTGCCATTGTCCGCCCCGGTCCGATCCAAGGGGGCATGGTGCATCCCTATATCAATCGGCGGCAGGGCAAGGAACGGATCGAATACCCATCGGGTGCATTGCGCGATGTTTTGGGTAAAACCTATGGCGTGCCATTATTCCAAGAACAGGCAATGCAGATCGCGGTCGTCGGCGCGGGTTTTACCCCAGAAGAGGCCGATCATCTGCGTCGGTCTTTGGCGACTTTTCGCAAGATGGGTACGATTGGTACCTTTCGGGATCGGTTCATTCGGGGGATGTTAGAGCGTGGATATGATCTGGATTTTGCGGATCGCTGCTTTACCCAGATCGAAGGGTTCGGCGAATACGGTTTTCCCGAAAGCCACGCCGCGGCCTTTGCGATGCTGGCGTATGTGTCCGCATGGCTGAAACGGCATTACCCCGCGATCTTTGCCTGTGCCTTGTTGAATTCACAGCCGATGGGGTTTTACGCGCCTGCGCAAATTGTGCGGGATGCCCGTGAACATGGCATTGAAATCCGCCCGATCTGTGTGAACCATTCCAGCTGGGACAATCACCTGGAACGGCGCAGTGACGGGAAATTGGCACTTCGACTTGGGTTTCGCCAGATCAAGGGCATGAAACAAGACGACGCCGATTGGATTATCGCTGCGCGGGGAAACGGGTATTATGACATTCCCAGCCTTTGGTTGCGGTCAGGCCTGTGCCCTGCGGCATTGGAACGGTTGGCCGATGCAGATGCCTTTGTCGACATGGGGTTAAACCGTCGCGATGCGTTGTGGCATATCAAGGCCATTCGCGCCAAAACGGCCCTGCCACTGCTACAAGATCCGATAGATGGCGAAGCGATATACGAACCCAAGGTTGATTTGCCCACCATGAATTTGGGTGAACAGGTGGTCGAAGATTATGTTTCAACGCGCATGTCGCTTCGCGCGCATCCTGTTGAATTGTTGCGGCCCTTGTTGACAGGCTTGACCCCTCATGCGGAATTACCGCACGTGCCATTGGGGGCGATAGATGTCTGTGGTCTGGTCATCACCCGCCAACGGCCCGGGACCGCGTCGGGTGTGATATTCCTAACGCTTGAAGATGAAACAGGCGTCAGCAATGTGGTGGTCTGGCCCAAGGTCTATGAACGGTTTCGTACGGCTGTGATTGGCGGTCGGTTGTTGCGGGTGCGGGGGTATGTCCAACGCGAAGGCATTGTTGTGCATGTGATTGCACAAGAGGTGATTGATCTGTC
>RGAJ01000128.1 GCA_009920225.1 Paracoccaceae bacterium | reverse complement strand
GCTGTGTTTGGCATGTTGGCGACATGGCTTGTGTTGCAAGCCATCGCATCATTGGGGGATGCTGTTGCACGTCGGGGGCCCCAAGATCTTCGCCCCGTGACACGGCCAATGCCGCCCGAATTGCGGCCCTTTGTGCGGTCGATCAATGGGTTCATCGGGCGATTGGCCAATGCATTGAGCCGTACAGAAACCTTTATCGGCGAAGCCGCGCATCGGATTAGAACCCCGTTAACCACGTTGCGAAATACCTTGGAATTGGCGCTGTCCGAAACCGACGATCCAGTTTTAAAAGACCGCCTGCGTGCATCTATTCGTGCTGTGGATGACAGTGCGCGATCCGCCAGTCAAATGTTGGATCAAGCAGCCGTTTCGTATCGTACCGATCAGCGGTCCTATCAGCCTGTTGTATTGAATGAATTGGTGACAGACATCGCCGATGCCTTTCGTCCAACCACCGCCTTGCGGGATGTTCGCATCTTTTGTGTGATCCCGAAATATGATGTGTGTGTTTTGGGGGATCCGATCATGATTGAAACCGCCCTGCGGAATATGTTGGATAATGCGGTAAAGTATTCGGGCGCACAATCCGATATCGATATTCGTCTGTCGCAAGGTGAAGGGTTTGGACAAATCCTTGTTCTTGACCGCGGAATCGGCTTGGGCGGGATAGCAGGACATGAGTTGATTCCGCGGTTCGTGCGGGGAGACAACGCAAGCGGTGTTGTCGGGACGGGTTTAGGGCTAACAATCGTGTCCGAAGTGGCGCGTGCGTTAAAGGGCAAATTCACACTTACCGACCGAGACGGAGGGGGCGCATGCGCATCTTTATCGCTGCCATCATATTCTTTGTAAACTTCTCCGCTGCGGTTGCCGCGATCACAATCGAAGAACAAAGGGATTTCGGAAACGGCCCGCGTTTGGTGCGCGTCTTGTCAACAATCGACACCGACAGAACAGTTATGACATTGTGATTTCGTCTGCCATGGATCTTCAGATGAAGCTTGCGAATGATGGATTTGCCCAACCTGTGTCATCCGCCGCAATACGCGCGCTTCCCAATTGGGCGCGATGGCGCGATGTCTTGGTTGCGATTGCCCAAGAACCTGTTGTGGCCGTTCTAAATCGGGATGCGTTTGCTGGGTTGGGCATTCCGCAGACGCGCGCAGACCTTGCCGCAATGTTGCGGACACACCCAGACAGATTCCGAAACAAGTTGGGAACCTATGATCCTGTTCGATCGGGTGCGGGATATCTGTTTGCATCCCAAGACGCGCGGTATTCCGATACATTTTGGCGATTGGCGGAAATCATGGGGGGGTTGAGGGTGCAATTATACACCACCTCGTCCGCAATGATCGATGATGTCAAAACCGGCAAGATTGCGGTGGCCTATAATGTCGTTGGGTCCTATGCCATGGCGCATTTGTCTGGCAACTCCGATGTGCAGTTGGTCGAATTTCGCGATTTTACCCATATTTTGTTGCGTACTGCATTGGTTCCCGTTTCGGCCACGCACGCCGACAATGCGGCGGTGTTTTTGGATTATTTGGTTTCTGATGCAGGACAGCAAAGCATTGATGAACTGGCCAAACTGCCCCGCATTTCCGAAGAAAGCTTGATCGCGCGGCCGCATCAAAAACCCATCAGATTGGATCCAGGTTTGTTGGTTTATGTCGATCCGATCAAGCGCAAGAACTTTTTGTCTGAATGGATGGCGGCTGTGTTACAACCGTGATCATTCGGTGTCCAAGATATCCTCGACACTGAGCTGGCAAAAGACATCGAAACGATCCAACAGATCTAGCCACAGTTTGATTTCGTCTTCTGTAAAGTATTTCCGGAATGCAGCGCGTCGCTTGGCCATAATGGGCGCTGCGCGTTCATAGGCGGCAACGCCCTCTTTCGTCAGTGATATCAGGGTCTGTCGGCCATCGTTTTTATCGCGTTGAAGTTCAATCCATCCCGCCGCAGACATTTTGGGCAACACGCGGCTGATTTGTGAATGATCGGCACGCTGTAATTCGGCCAGATCTCGGATCGTAATCGGCCCCGCTTCTAGAACATCCCAAAGAATACGCCATTCGACAATGGACAACCCGCCAATTTTCAAAAGCCTCTGCCCCTGCATCCGCGACGCAGCATAGGTCGCAGGCAAGCGCGAAAAGATGTTTGCGGTTTCATGACGACGACGCACATCAAGCCGTTCTTTATCTGGTATATTGTCTGCCATAGCGCGTTTCCTTTCCATGGTCGGATTAAAGCGGAAAAAAAAATCCGTGACAAGTCACTTAATTTTGCTACACTTGAGTCCATAATAAGCGTTCTTCATGCGCACAATGGGAGGAAATATGCTACGTTCATTCATTATCGGGGCCGCAGTGGCCTGTGTTCCTGCTTTCGGTTTTGCCCAAGCGACTTTGACATCTGAAACATCAGGACCCGGATCGTCACCACATTATGTTGACACAACATTGGCCGCCGTTCTTGATGCCGCAGGTGTTGCGACCATGCAAATCACCGAAGGCGCGACATTGACAAATTCGGTCCAAGCTGTTGCCGAGGGCCGCTTGGATATGACGCCAGCGCCATTGATCTTACCTTTCCTTTTGTCCAAAGGCATAGGTCCGTATAGCGGTGTTGGTCCTGAAAAAGGTGCTGAATTGGCTGAAAACCTGCGGGTTATCTTTTTCCACGCGGGATCGCATCAGACATTTTCCTATTACAATTCCAAGCCCGTGAAAGACATCCGCAAACTTGATGGTTTGCGCATTTGGAACGGACCACCCCGCGGGGCAGCGTTGACATCGGGGCGGGCAATGATCCAGCTTTTGTCAGGTCTCAAAGATGGCGAAGGATATGAGGGCGTTCAGACACAATGGAACGACATGACCCCAACAGTCACAGGCGGTGGCGTTGATGCATGGACTGTTCCCAATGGTTTGCCATCAGGTCGTGAAATTCAGCACGCCGCAGCAGGGGCTGTTACAATGTACGATATTCCGTCGGATTTGTATAACAGTGAGCTGGGGCAACAAATCGTCGCTGCGCCTGGGCATGCGCCATTTTCTCTTCCTGTTGATGAATATCGCGCGGCCTATGCGGGGAACGACATCACGATCGTAACGGATGACGATACGTTTGATTCTTATTCCACCGCATTTGGCCAAGTTGTTTCCAAAAATATGGATGACGAGCTTGTCTATAACATCGTGTCGACCTTTCTAAAATCGAAGGATCGCTTTTTCTCAGGATCACCAATGGGGCCGTATCTTGGTCTTACATTTGGTGATGTTGACGGCAAATCCCAAGGGGCGTGTGGCGCGGTACAAGTGAAAATGCACCCAAGCGCAGTGCGCGCGTATGAGGATGCAGGCTATACAGTCGCAGACTGCCTAAAATCATAAGACACAAATGAATCTGGATCTCCGTTAAAAACGGAGGTCCACTCAGCATAAGAGTATGTGATGAATGATGAGATCATGACGTCTGATCGGCGAATGCCAATCGGAAAGAAGATCGCCGCGATACTGGCGTTTGCTCTGGTTATCGTTGGGATGATAAATACGCTTCCGGAAATCCATGGTTTGCAAGACAGCCTGCGTGAATTGACGGGTGTGAAGTTTCTGCGCATTTCTGGGTTTACGACAGAATATTTTTATCCCCCCGTCTTTTTCGCCATGATGCTGATCGTCGCGCTTGATGCAAGCATGTATCGCGAATTCAAAGCAGCGCAAAAAAACAAATACATCGGTCTTGCCATGGATGTGGGATTGGTTTTGGGTGCATTCTTGGGCGCCTTTGGGTATTTGGTTGAAATTGATAGCATTTGCTTGATTGACCAAATGACGGGTGTCCGAGAACAGCTCATCCAAGAGGCGCTTGAGCGGTCCCAAGGTGTTATTCCCGGCATTAGTTTTGAAGCTGAAGTGCCCGCGTGCCAAGCACGGTTTGGCATCTGGATCTTGCCGCTTTTGTTTACGATCATCACCCTGTTTTTCATATACAACGTGCGTGTTTGGGGGCTGCCATTGGTTTTGGTGGCGTCAGGCGTTGTTCTGTATACTGTTGGGACATCGTTGGTTTGGATTTTTGATCTGTCAGACAATAATTTTCTTTTGACCAAGCTTGGTGCGGATGGGGGTGACGCCACCGCAGCAGCCATTCAAAAGGCGACAAATGTTTTCACGACACCCGATGGATTTATGGGACGATTTATGGACATCGTCGTGAGCCAAGTTTTCCCATATGTCATTTTGGGATCTTTGTTCGGATCGTGCGCTGGGGGCACCGCGCTGATCAAAGTTGCAGTACGGTGGACCCGTAAACTACGGGGTGGCCCCGCACATGCGGCAATTGTTTCATCGGCAATGTTTGGAACAATCACGGGTGGCCCCGTGACCAACGTATTGTCGACGGGGCGATTGACGATCCCGATGATGAAAAAGACGGGATTCAAACCCGAATTCGCAGGCGGTGTTGAGGCTGCCGCATCATCTGGTGGGCAGATCATGCCGCCCGTTATGGGCGTGGCTGCCTTTGTTTTGGTTGCACTGACCGCGGTTCCATACACCAAAGTCATCATCGCGGCCTTTATCCCAGCGATGTGTTTTTTCTTGTCGATCTTTTTGGCCGTGATGTTCCAATCTCGGCGTGACGACATTCAAGCGGTCGGCGACGTCCCCAAAGAATTAGAGATGTCGCGCCAAGACTGGATCAACTTGTCCATCATTGGTGTGCCCATTCTGGTGATCTTGGTTCTTTTGTTGGGAACCAAAGATACAATCAGCCTGCCTTTTTTGGGGTCGGTCATAAATCAAACGATTGTGAACTCTGCCGGTGATGCCGTGTCTGCGGGATGGTGGGCTGTCATCGTGCTGATCCCGATGCTGTTCTTGGATCCAGATACGCGCCGTAACCCGATGCGTATCTTACAATCGGTCGCCGAAGGTGGTTTGTTGGTGTCACGTTTGTTTCTGTTATTGTTCGCGGTGTCTATCATTGCCGCGTTTTTGAACGAAAGTGGACTAAACGGGGAATTGACCCGCGCAGTGACATCATGGCTTGAATCCGCCCGTGTTCTTAATGTTTTTGGATTTGAAATTCATATTGTCGGCGGCGTTTATCTGATGCTGGCGCTGATGTGCACTATGCTGTGCGCAATCTTGTTGGGCATGGGCATGCCGACGGTCCCGGCCTATGTGAATGTGGCCATTTTGCTTGGGCCGTTGTTGACTGAACTTGGGATCAGTGTGTTCACCGCACATATGTTCGTGTTTTACTTTGCTGTTGCATCCGCAATCACGCCACCTGTTGCTGTGGCGGCCTTTGCCGCAGCCTCGGTCGCGAAAACAGAGCCGATGCGCACGGGCGTTGCTGCGGTCCGCGTCGGAATTGTGATGTTTGTGATCCCCTTTGTTTTTGCATGGTACCCTGAGCTCTTGCTGATCGAAGAAGCGGTAACCATCACCAATGACATGGGGCAAAAAGTGTTGATGGACGGCTACAGCGGTCAAGTTGATATTGTCGCCTTGCTGCTGTTGCTGCTGCGTTTGTTTTTCGCGCTATATCTTTTGGCATCGGCTTTGGCCCGTTTTGAAACCAAGCCAATGACACTGGTTGAGGTAACCTTGCGCTTGGTCGCGTTTGTTCTTGTCTTATGGCAAACTGATCTGGGAATGTGGTCGGGAATTGCGCTGGGCATAGGTATCATTTCATTCCACCGATTTTATCGATCAAATCGGGCGACTGTGTAAAAACAGGTTGCGCGATGACAAAACCACTTGCACATTGCTGGTATGAAACAAGACATCGAAACGCGGATTAACGACAGCTTTGCGCGACAAAGCTTGATGCACACTCTGGGTGCAACATTGGAACGTGTGGGGTCGGGATCTGTATCCATACGTGCGCCGTTGGCAGATCATGTA
>RGAJ01000127.1 GCA_009920225.1 Paracoccaceae bacterium | reverse complement strand
ACCCACGGACATTGTGCCGTAGACTTTGTTCATGTGGGCGCGTAGCCCTTCGTCGATTTGCGCAGCGCGCGCGCCGACTGCAGATCTTATGTTTTCAAATTGTGCCATTTTGTCGTCTCCAAAATCCCTGCGGGAGATATCCCATTGCATTATATATTATGACGGCTCAAGGTCATTTCAAGATTATTCGTTGTATATTTTTACACTAAAATCAGGATTTTTGGTCAATTTTTATCACAACTTTTCCTGTTGATTTGCGATCGCGCAGCAATTGCATGCCTTGGTTTGCTTGATCAAAGGGGAGCGCATGCGAAACATGCGGGTGCAATTTCCCATCCGCATACCATTCCAACAGCTGTTTTAGGCTGTCCGTGACCACATTCGGTTTAAACCCAAGATATCCCCCCCAGTAAAATCCGAGCACGCTGAGGTTTTTCACCAAAAGGTGGTTGGCGGGAATTTGAGGGATGTCGCCGCTGGCAAATCCGATCACGATGATGCGCGCTTCGGGGTTGCAGGCGCGAAAGGCAGATTTGAACTGATCGCCGCCCACGGGATCATAGACGACATCGACGCCGCCCAATGCCTTGAGTTGATCGCGCAAATCGCCATCGGTTGCGTCGATGACATGGTCTGCGCCGGCGGCTTTTGCCACCGCCAATTTATCTACGCCGCGCGCCACTGCGATGACGCGCGCGCCCATCAATTTACCCAATTCTACCGCGGTGAGCCCGACACCGCCTGCCGCGCCAAGAACCAGCAGTGTTTCGCCAGGCTTGAGCTGTGCTTTGTAATCAAGGGCGACGTGGCTCGTGCCATAGGCGATTTGCAACGCCGCAGCGTCCACAAACGGCATGGCGTCGGGAATGACCACACAGCGCGCGGCGTCAAAGCATCCAAATTCTGCCAATCCGCCCTGTCCCCCAAACACGGCCACCCGCGTTCCAACCTCGGGCGCGACTGTATCGGGACCGATTGCATCAACCACGCCTGACACTTCCATCCCTAGGGTGAAGGGGGGCGTCGGGGTGTCTTGATAGGTGCCTTTTTGCATCAGAAGATCCGCAAAATTCAATCCACAGGCGTGGATTTTGATGCGCACTTCGCCCTGTTTCGGGGCGGGCAGATCAACGTCTAACAGTTCAATCGGGCGATTGAATTCGATGACTTGTAACGCTTTCATTTGGGACCCTTTTTTATGGACATATCTAGAGTTAGATGGCCAAAGCTGTCAAACCCTAGATCGATATTGTTTCACATTCCGTTGGAATATTGGGGGAATTGATACTTCTTGCAATTGAACCTATCCGTTTTAGGACACCGTTAGATAATATTAGCCATTTTACGTCAGGTTGTAATGTGTTAACCTATAACAACTACACTGGGATGCGACCGAGTGATAACTAAATTGATATATGCCTATCAATTTTGGTTTTGTTTATTTGATAAACCTGCTACTGACGTAGCGGGAGAAGAGAGGGACTTAACAATGACGCACCCCGTTGACGTTCATGTGGGTAAACGTATCCGCCATCGTCGTTGGCTTGTTGGTATGACACAACAGCAGTTGGCAGAACATGTTGGGATTAAATTCCAACAAATCCAGAAATATGAAACTGGCGCGAACCGTGTAAGTGCATCGCGTTTGTGGGACATTTCGAATGCATTGCAAGTTACGATTAGCTTTTTCTTTGAAGGTATTGAAGACAGTGAAAACGCACAAAAAGGGGCGGAAACGTCGGCTCCTGCGGATTTGATGGCCGACAAAGAAGCGCTGGATTTGATCCGTTCTTATTATGCAATTCCTGAAAACCAACGCCGTCGTTTGTTCGAATTGGCGCGCGCTCTCAGCGACGTTGCTTGATACTTTTGTAAAAATATCATAGCGCTATTCCTGACTAAAGGAGCGCTGTGGTTGTGACGCAAACGAACATTCCTGATCTAGACGTATCTGAAATTTTGCGGGTCGCTCAGCTGATGGCTGATGCGGCCCGCGATGCTATTTTACCGCATTTTCGAAAATATCGTATTGCCAGTGACAACAAGGATGCGACCGGTTTCGACCCTGTAACGGTTGCAGATCGAAATGCAGAACGCGCGATGCGCGATGTTTTGGCACAGATGCGCCCCCATGACGGTATCTTGGGCGAGGAATTTGGCGAAGTCGCGTCACAAAACGGATTGCGCTGGGTGTTGGATCCGATTGACGGCACCCGCGGTTTCATTTCGGGCACACCGACTTGGGGGGTTTTGATCGCGCTTGAGGTGATCGGGCAGGGACCTGTGTTTGGTATGATCGCGCAGCCCTATATGAACGAACGGTTCGTCGGGGGCTTGGGGATTGCATCGGTTGAGCATCCGTATGGAACAGATCCGCTGGCCACGGCGGCCACGTCCGATTTGTCTGATGCAACCCTCTTTACCACATTTCCCGAAGTCGGAACAAAATCCGAGCGTGCGGGATTTGACGCGGTGGCGCAGCGATGCAAATTAACGCGCTTTGGCATGGATTGTTATGCCTATGCGCTGTTGGCGGCGGGGCAGATTGATTTGGTGATTGAGGCGGGATTAAACGCCTATGATATCCAAGCGCCCATTGCGGTGATTACTGCGGCAGGGGGCATTGTGACCGATTGGTCTGGTGGTCCCGCCCATGAGGGCGGACAGGTCTTGGCAGCAGCGAATGCAGTGCTTCACGCAAAAGCGCTTGAGCTGCTTGCACCATTTGCACAAGGTTAAGAATGCGATGATCCATATCAAAAACGCACATACAATTCTGACAATGGATGAGACGCGGCGTGAATTGACGCAGTGTGATATGATCGTGTCGGGCGGCGAAATTACGCAGATCGGCCCCAAATTGGCAACGCCGCACGGGGCCGAGGTGATTGATGCAACTGGCCATATCGTAACGCCCGGCTTGGTGAATACCCACCATCATCTCTATCAAACCTTGACCCGCGCGGTTCCCGGCGGGCAGGATGCGTTGCTGTTTGGCTGGTTGCAAACGCTCTATCCGATTTGGTCACATTTCGGGCCTGAGGAAATGCGCGTCTCGGCGCTTGTTGGATTGGCCGAGCTTGCTTTGTCGGGATGTACGATGACATCCGATCATTTGTATTTGTACCCCAATGGGGCGCGGTTGGATGATACCATTGATGCGGCACTTGAAATTGGTATGCGCTTTTTCCCAACCCGTGGATCGATGAGCATCGGGGAAAGCAACGGTGGTCTTCCGCCGGATCATTTGGTTGAAAAGGAAAACGCAATCCTTGAAGATTGTATTCGTGTCATCGACAAATTTCACAACCCTGCACAAGATGCGATGATCCGTGTGGGCGTTGCCCCTTGTTCACCGTTTTCGGTCAGCCGTGATCTGATGCGCGACGCGGCGCTTTTGGCGCGTGACAAAGGTGTGTTTTTGCACACGCATTTGGCCGAGAATGACGAAGATGTGGCCTATAGCTTGGAAAAATTTGGCTGTCGGCCGGGGCAATATGCCCAAGATTTGGGTTGGACGGGCAATGATGTTTGGCACGCCCATTGTGTCAAGCTTGATGCACATGAAATCAATCTGTTTTCCAAAACGGGGACAGGGGTTGCGCATTGTCCCTGTTCAAATTGCCGATTGGGGTCGGGCATTGCACCTATCCGGTCGATGCGTGATCATGGTGTCAAGGTGGGCTTGGGCGTCGATGGATCGGCCAGCAATGACATCGGAAACCTGATGAATGAGGCGCGGCAAACGATGCTGTTGCAACGGGTGCAAAACGGTGCCGACGCGATGAGCGCGCGCGAAGCCTTGGAAATCGCCACCCGTGGTGGCGCGGATGTGTTAGGGCGCCCCGAAGTTGGCCGCCTTGCCGTGGGCAAGCGCGCAGATATCGCAATTTGGGATGCGCGCGGGATAGAGACTGCAGGCAGTTGGGATCCCGCCGCCTTGGTTCTTGCGGGACCAAACAAGGTGACCCACCTGATCGTTGAAGGGCGCCAGATCGTGCGGGATGGCCAAATGACATCCATCAATCTGGATCACGCCATTCGAAAGCAATCCGAATTGGCTATTAAATTGAGAAATAGAATATAAATTTATCTAAATAGGATTACGATATAGGTCTTTTTATAAATACGACATACCTTTCAGTTAATTGTTTCTAAGCAACCTCGCACGTAGCATCTTACTCGGAGTAATACGTGGTGAGTATGATGCGCTTGATGACTATTGTGCTAGGGGCGATGGTTGGGGTCGGTGTGCCTGCGCGCGCCAACCCCATCGACGTGGCAATAGGAACAATGAACGAATTCAGATCCCAATCCGCCCTGCCGGTTTTGGTTCCGTCGCCGACCTTGAACGATATCGCGTCGGCGCATGCGGCCGATATGATGCGCAACGGGTTTGTGTCCCACAAAGGGTCGGACGGCAGCCAACTGAGCAATCGGGTGTCAGACGCAGGATATCAATTTTGCTTTGTGGCCCAAAATATCGAAGCCCATGCCGCAAGTTTCGAAGATGCGTTGAAAAAATGGGACGCCTATCCACCCACGCGCAAAATCTTGTTACATCGCAAGGCGCGTGAAATCGGGATTGCCCATGTCGGCGATGGAATTTGGGTTATGGTTTTGGCGCGCCCCGGATGTGATTATATGGCGTCCTTATAAGGATCACCCGCGACCCAGACTTGTGCGATGGCACGATCATCGCCCATCATGATGGTGGCAAACACTGCATCCCAAATATCAAAGGCTTTGGTGTGACGTTGCGATATTGCGGGGGTCGATGCCAAGTTGATCGCGACTATATCCGCGGTGTGTCCCTTTGCGATGTTCCCGATTTCCCCATCCAATCGCAAGGCTTTGGCCGATCCGCAGGTGCCCATCCACAACAGTTCCGCTGCGTGCAAGGCGGTCCCGCGCAATTGGCCAATCTCATAAGCGGCAGCCATGGTGTGAAGCATCGAAAAGCTTGATCCGCCGCCCGTGTCTGTTGCCAATCCGGTTCGGATGCCGTGCCCGATGACGCCACGTGCATCAAACAAGCCAGACCCGATGAATGTATTTGAAGTTGGACAATGCACGACCGCCGCATCCACATCGCGCAAACGATCGATTTCACGCGGCTCTAGATGGATTGCATGACCATAAAGCCCGTTTGCGCCCAACAAACCAAAGGCTTCGTATGTATCAAGATAGTCGCGGGCCTGCGGGAACAATCCCTTGACCCATTCGATTTCATCCACCTGTTCGCTCAGATGCGTTTGCATCAAAACATCTGGGTGTTCCGCCCAGAGCGCACCAAGCGCCCTGAGTTGTTTTGGTGTCGAGGTCGGTGAGAACCGCGGAGTGATTGCATAACGATTGCGCCCCTGACCGTGCCATCATGGATCAACGCTTCAGCCTCGCTAATCTTAAGACTGCTGATCAATTTGCCATTCTTATCCAGGACTCCCTGAACATCGGTCAGCATCAACATTCGTTTTGCGTTCAGCGCCGCGGCGATTGCCTCGAGATGGCTGGCAAAAGCCGCTTTTGATTGGCTCAAAGACAATTTCGAATGGTTCTTCGAGAGCCTCTCAACTGCGATGGAGACCCTGATCGACGGTATCCTGTGGCTGCTCATCACGCCGCATCCCCTTGTGATCATTGCGCTCTTCGTTGCACTGACTTGGGTGATCCAGCGCAACTGGAAAACGTGTCTCCTTGTCCTGATCGGCTTCGCCTTCATCCTCAATCAGGATTATTGGAAAGAGACGATGCAGAGCCTCACTCTGGTGCTCTCGGCCTGCGTGGTCTGTATGGGCGTGGGGGTTCCTGTCGGCATCGCCTCGGCGCACCGCCCGAGGCTCTATCGCTCGCTCGTGCCTGTGCTTGACCTGATGCAGACCCTTCCGACCTTTGTTTACCTCATTCCGGCGATTGTGTTCTTTGGCATCG
>RGAJ01000126.1 GCA_009920225.1 Paracoccaceae bacterium | reverse complement strand
GTGGCGCAAGCGCTTGGCCAAGGGCAGCAGGTGTTGGTTCTCTTGCCCGAAATCGCGTTGACCGCCGAATTCTTGACCCGTGTACAGGCCCGTTTCGGGGCGCTGCCCGCCGAATGGCATTCGGGTGTGACCATGACAGATCGGCGACGCATCTGGAAAATGGTCGGACAGGGTGGTGCGCAGTTGGTGATTGGTGCGCGCTCGGCGTTATTTTTGCCGTTTCAAAACCTTGGTCTGATTGTGGTCGATGAGGAACATGACAAATCCTACAAGCAAACCGATGGGGTGATGTATAACGCCCGCGACATGGCGGTGTTGCGGGCATCGCTGTCGGGGGGCAAAGTGATTTTGGCCTCTGCGACACCTTCGCTTGAAAGTTGGGTGAACGCGCAGACGGGAAAATACAGTCTTGTTGAATTGGATGATCGGTTTGGCGCGGCGGTCATGCCTGACATGCATGCGATTGATATGCGCGCAGAAACCTTGCCCTCGACGCGCTGGGTGTCGGATCAGTTGGTCAGCCTGATCAACACACGCTTGCAGCGTGGCGAACAATCGATGCTGTTTATCAACCGCCGTGGCTATGCGCCCGTGACGCTGTGTCGTGCGTGTGGGCAACAAATTGGCTGTGATGCCTGTGACGCGCGGATGGTCGAGCATCGGTTTCTAAACCGTTTGATGTGCCATCAATGCGGTGAAACCAAACCCGTACCGACCCAATGCCCGCATTGCGCCGCCGAAGACCGCCTTGCGCCCGTCGGGCCCGGGGTTGAGCGTTTGGCAGAAGAGGCCAAGGTTTTGTTCCCCGATGCACGCATTAGCGTGCTGTCCTCGGATATGTTTGGGACTGCGCGCGCGCTCAAGGATGAAATCAGGTCGATCGCCAACGGGGGCGCGGATATCATCATCGGGACGCAATTGGTGGCCAAGGGGCACAATTTCCCGCTCCTCACGTTGGTGGGCGTTATTGATGCGGATTTGGGGCTGCAAGGATCCGATTTGCGCGCGGCGGAACATACGTTTCAATTGATGCGACAGGTTGCAGGACGCGCCGGGCGTGCCGCAAAAGCTGGGGCTGCGTATTTGCAGACGTACCAACCTGAGCACCCCGTGATCCGCGCGATTTTGGCAGGGGACGAGGACGGATTTTGGCAAGCCGAGGCCAGCGCGCGACAGGCCGCAGGCGTGCCGCCCTTTGGTCGATTGGCGGGGATCATTATCAGCGCGTCGAATGTCGAACAGGCGTTTGATCTGGGCAATCATTTGGCGCGCAATGATGGCCCCTTGCGACAGATCAATGCCCAAGTCTTTGGTCCGGCACCCGCTCCCATCGCCCGTGTCAGGGGGCGCTATCGCGTGCGCATGCTGATCAAGGCGGACAAAACCGCACCCTTGCAACGCGCGATTTCGCAATGGGTGTCAAATGTGACGCTCAAAGGGGATCTGCGTTTGGTGATCGACATCGATCCACAAAGTTTCTTTTAGCTTTTCAGTAAGCGCGAAACGTGGTTAGTAAACCCAACTTAGATTGGATACCCAATGGCCCTTATCATTCCACTTGGTCAAACCGCGCATTTACCGAAATGGCAGCAACCCAAAGTTTTGTTGATTGTAATGGCCTGTGCCATGCCGATCGCCTTTGCGGTCTGGTCGGCGTTGTTGAATAATTTTGTGATCGAAGTCGGTAAGTTCGACGGATCTGACAACGGTTGGCTGCACACCGTGCGCGAAATTCCCGGATTTTTGGCGATTGGCGTGATTGCCTTGATCATGTTCATTCGCGAACAAACCTTGGGGCTTGTGTCGCTGATGCTGTTGGGCGTGGCGACCGCGATCACGGCGTGGTTTCCGTCTATGGGCGGGATTTTGACCATCACGATGCTCAGCTCAATCGGCTTTCATTACTATGAAACGGTCAATCAGTCCCTGCAATTGCAATGGCTCACAAAAGACGAAGCGCCACGGGTGTTGGGCGCGTTGCTGGCCGTGGGTTCGGCCGCGACGCTTTTTGCCTATGGCGCGATCGTGATCACGTGGCGTACCTTTGATCTGTCGTATAATTTTGTGTATTTGGTGTCAGGCGGGATCACGGCGGTGATGGCCGTTGCCGCATTTTTCCTGTACCCACAATTTGAATCCCCAAACCCCCAGATCAAAAAATTCATCCTGCGCAAACGCTATTGGCTGTATTATGCACTGCAATTTATGGCGGGCGCACGTCGCCAGATCTTTATCGTGTTTGCAGGGTTCATGATGGTGGAACGATTTGGCTTTGACGTGCATGAAATCACGACGCTCTATCTGATCAATCTTGTCATCAACATCGTTGCGGCCCCCTTTATCGGCCGCGCGGTTGGGCGATTTGGGGAACGCAATGCGTTGATCATTGAATATATTGGCCTGATCGCGGTATTTTCTGCCTATGGCGGGATTTATGTCTTTGGGTGGGGCGTTGTTCTGGCCTCGGTTCTCTATGTGATTGACCACATCTTTTTTGCGATGGCCTTGGCGCTAAAAACCTATTTCCAGAAAATAGCCGACCCCCAAGATATTGCACCCACAGCGGCAGTGGCATTCACGATAAATCACATTGCTGCGGTGTTTTTGCCTGCGGCGCTGGGCTATCTTTGGTTGGTGTCACCAACGGCTGTATTTGCGTTTGCCACGATGATGGCCTTTGGATCTTTTGTGCTGGCGCTGTTTATTCCGCGCAATCCGCACAAGGGAAACGAAACAATCTTTGTCGCGCGCGGATTGGCGCAAAGGGCTTGATCTTGGGAACAAGGACGCCTATCGCACTCGGGACATAACGGAGGACCCCCATGACCACCTATACCGCACTTACGACCTTGACTGGCAAGGATCAGGCCTATGCTTTGGCCGATGCGATGGAAAATCTTGATCCCGAACCCACGGGCGTTGGGGTGTTCGAGATTGAAGATGGATCAGGCCTGTGGGAAATTGGGGCCTATTTCATTGATGAACCTGATGATGTTGAATTGACTTTGATGGCGGCGGCCTTTGGTGCCAAGCCATTTGTCGTGTCTGAGGTTCCCGAGACCGATTGGGTAGCAAAGGTGAAACGCGAGTTGAGCCCTGTGGTCGCTGGTCGGTTTTTTGTCTACGGCAACCATGATGCCGACAAAATCCCAGAAGGAAGCGAGCCGCTTTTGATCGAAGCCGCCATGGCATTTGGTACCGGCCACCATGGAACGACCTTGGGATGTCTGCGCGCTTTGGACCGTTTGGCCAGCGCTGGTTTTATCGGTAAAAACGTCGTCGATATTGGATGTGGGACTGCCGTATTGGCGATGGCGGCAGCACGCATTTGGCCAAACCCCGTATTGGCCAGCGACATTGACGAGGTTGCCGTGGATGTGGCGGCCGCAAACGTGTCATGCAATGATTTAGACGGGCGCGTGACCTGTTTGGTTGCGGCAGGGTTTGAACATGAGACACTGCATTCGGCAGCGCCTTATGATTTGATTTTCGCGAATATCCTAAAAGGTCCGTTGATCGAATTGGCCCCCGATATGGCCGCGCACAGCGCACAGGGCGGATATGTGATCCTGTCTGGTTTGTTGGTGGAACAGGCCGAAGACGTGCTTGCCGCCTATGACGCGAACGGGTTTGATTGCGAAACCCGCGAAGACATCGGTGAATGGTCCTGTCTGACATTGATCAAACGCTAGGATACTGAAAACGGGGGCAAAGCGCCCCCGTCCCTTAGGCCCGCATTTTATGATGCAACAGGATGGGAACCACCAAATCCGCTTCATCGCTGAGGTGACGGTTTAGAAATTTTTTCAACGTCTCAAAATCGTGTTCAAGCGGGGCGGCAGTTTCATAAACCTGTTTCGGATCAAGGGTTTGCAATTGGATCGCGCGGTTTGACCGTATGGTAATCCGATCCAACAGTGCATCCAATTCCACATGATCGGATTCCAACAAATCCTGCCCCCGTTCAAATCGATGGTCTGCCGCTGCCAATTCGGGAAAATAACTGCGGTCTTCCCATGTGTGGTGGCCATGCAAGTTGCGGATCAACAGATCACCATAATAGGCCAAGCCATTTATGTATGTGTCTGTTTCCGTGTCTCTGTTCAGATACCTTTGTGTTTTGGATGCCAGAACATCCCCCATCTGCCGAAAGCTGTGATGCGCCCCCAACCAGTTTTGGATAGATCGTGCAAAATGGGGATGCCCCATCCAGCCATCGCGTGGATAGTCCCCCGATAAAAACCGCAGAGCCTCGGGTAAATCAGTGCGGTGTGTTAGATCAAGCTGTGTCATGGGCCAGCACGTATGCGCCGCGCCACCCCATTCAACCGCACAAAACGCATAGCGGTTATGCCGATGCAAACCTACATCTGTGTCATGCCGGTCATGCGCAGGTTACAGGTTTGAGAACAATACCCTTGATCGTATCTGGTGGTGGTTACAACGCCCGCCAGCCGATGTCAGTGCGATAGAACCCATTGGGCCAATCCACGTTTTTGACCATCGCATAGGCGCGATCGCGGGCCTCTTGCAACGTGTCGCCGCGGGCGGTGACATTCAAAACGCGGCCCCCCGTGGCGATGATCTGCCCGTCTTTTTCGGCTGTGCCTGCGTGGAAGCACATGTTGAAACTGTCATCGGCAAGACTGTCCAATCCTTTGATGACGGTCCCCTTTTCATAGGCGTTTGGATATCCGTTTGACGCCATGACAACCGTGATAGCATGGTCGTTTGCCCAATTCGCCTTGACCTGATCCAAGCGGCCTTCGGCTGTGGCAAGAAGCAGGTCGAACGCCTGTGCCCCCAATCGCATCATCAGCACCTGACATTCAGGATCGCCAAAACGCACGTTATATTCGACCAAGCGCGGCTGTCCGTTTTCGATCATCAAGCCAACGTATAACACCCCTTGATACGGTGTTCCGCGATCCGCCATGGCTTTGATCGTGGGGTACACGATTTGATCCATTGTCTTTTGCGCGATGTCATCGGTGAGAACGGGGGCAGGGGAATAGGCACCCATGCCGCCCGTGTTCGGGCCTGTGTCGCCGTCGCCCACGCGTTTATGATCTTGCGCGGTTCCGATGGGCAGCGCGGATGTGCCGTCGCACAAGACAAAATAAGATGCCTCTTCGCCTGTCATGAATTCTTCGATCACGACTTCGGCACCTGCGCCGCCAAAGCTGCCGCCAAACATATCGTCAATCGCGTTCAATGCGGTATCGAGGTCCATTGCCACAATTACGCCTTTGCCTGCGGCCAATCCATCGGCTTTGACGACAATCGGGGCCCCTTGGGTGCGGATATAGTCTTTGGCGGCCTCTGCGTCGTCAAACCGCGCGTAGCCTGCGGTTGGTGCGCCTGCGATGTCACAGATTTCTTTGGTAAAGCCTTTTGATGCTTCTAAACGCGCGGCCTCTTTCGACGGGCCAAAGGTCAGGAAACCGGCGGCGCGCAAATCATCTGCCACCCCTGCGGCAAGCGGGGCTTCTGGGCCGATGATCACAAAATCAATTGCATTGTCTGAGGCAAAAGCCACAACGGCAGTGCTGTCTTCTGGGTTCAGATCGGCGCATTCCGCGATGGCGGCGATGCCTGCATTGCCCGGTGCGACGATCAAACGATCACATTTTGGGTTTTGTTTCACAGCCCACGCCAGTGCATGTTCACGTCCGCCGCTGCCCAAAATAAGAATATTCATTGATGCGCTCCTCTTGGCCTTTTGTTGTGGGCGTTCTAAGCTAGGATTCTGATTTGCACAAGGGAATGACCGTATGTCCGACCTGATTGATGACCCTCGCGTTGGCGCGAATGAACCCGAATTTTCCGTATCGGAAATTTCTGGCGCCATTAAGCGCGTGATTGAAGGGGAGTTTTCCCATGTGCGCATTCGCGGTGAATTGGGGCGCGTGTCCTTTCCGCGCTCGGGCCATGTGTATTTGGACCTAAAGGATGATAAGTCTGTCATTTCCGCTGTGATTTGGAAGGGCGTGATGTCCCGCCTGACCGTGCGCCCCGAAGAGGGGCTTGAGGT
>RGAJ01000125.1 GCA_009920225.1 Paracoccaceae bacterium | reverse complement strand
GTGACTTCGCGATAATATTCCAACTTGCGACTTGGAGCGCCGGTTTCGGGATCGCGCACGTGGCAATGAACGACGGCCGCCCCTGCCCGTGCAGCGGCAATCGCGCTGTCGGCGATTTGTTTCGGGCTGCGCGGAACGTGCGGACTGCGATCTTGGGTGCCGCCAGATCCGGTCACTGCACATGTAATAAAGACGTCGCGGTTCATCGTAAGTGGCATGGTCCTGTCCTTTTTTATGATGATATCACAATGACGCTTGTTGAGATATCCAAACTTGCAGTAATAGACGATTATGATACAAAAATGGTCAATCGATACAGCGATACCCGTGACGATCAACATTCTGTTGTTTGATCGATTTTCAAATATGTGTTTGGCAAATTGCTTGGAACCGCTGCGGGCTGCAAACAGTTTTTTGGGACAACAGATTTACCATTGGCAGGTCGTTACCATGGATGGCACGGCGGCACGGTCGTCATCCGATCTTCCCATCAGCCCGCACGCAGCCCTCGGGGATATGGGGACCTGCGATTATCTGTTTATCATCGCGGCCTATGACTTTGAACGCTATGACACGCCACAAAATCGGCGCCTGTTGCGTCGGGCGGCGGATCGTTCTGGCACGGTGGTCGGACTTGATACGGGGTCATGGCTAATGGCGGGGGCTGGGCTTTTGTCATCAAAACGCGCCACGCTTCATTGGGATTTATTGGATCAATTTTCTGAACGGTTTTTAGATGTCGATGTGGTGCGCGAACGTGTGGTCAGTGACGGCAATCGGATCACCTGCGCGGGCGCGATGTCGGCCTATGACTTGGCCAGAAATCTGATTGAAACGCATCTGGGCCACAGCATTGCTCAAGATGTCGATGCCATGTTTTTGCGCGATCCATCAAGGGTTGGGCAACATCGTAGCATGGATCAAAAAAGCGCTGTGGGACGCGCCATCACATTGATGCATCAAAATATTGAAAAACCATTGGATTTGATCACACTGGCAAAGCGTGCGACCTGCCCCCCAAAGACGCTCGAACGACGGTTTCGCGAACAGCTTGGCGCACCACCGGGGCAAGTATATCGGCATATTCGCCTAACCGCCGCGCGGCATTTGGTGGAAAGCACACAGCTGCAGATCACCGAAATCGCGCTGCGCTGCGGATATGAAAGCCCATCGGCCCTAACCCGTGCCTACAAGGCCCGCTTTGGTCACCCGCCGCGCCGTTATTCAGGCGCAAGCCCACGATAGCCCAAGGCAACCACAAATTTTTCCGAACTGTCCGACCGCGAACTTGGCGGCTTCACGTTGTATACTTTTTTGAACCGCTGCTTGAGCAATTTTTGCAATTCAGTTTCTGCACCACCCGCAAGAACCTTGGCCACAAATGTCCCTTCGGGCTCCAAGACATCAAACGCAAGATATGCCGCCGCCTCACACAGGGCCACAATCCGAAGGTGATCTGTTTGCTGATGCCCCGACGACGAGGCCGCCATATCAGACATCACAACATGCGCGGTCCCGCCCAACCATTCTTTCACCAGAACATCCGCGTCATCGGACATAAAATCCAACTGATGGATTTCGGCGCCTGCAATCGGTTCGACCGCTTGTAAATCAACGCCCAAAACCGATCCGATCGCCTTGCCCTTTTTCTCACCCAATGCGTTCACGCGGGTCACGGCCACTTGGCACCATCCGCCGGGGGCGCAACCCAAATCAACAACGCGAGCGCCGGGTACCAAAAAGCGGTATTTATCATCAAGCTCGAGAATTTTGAACGCAGCGCGACCGCGGTATCCCTCGGCCTTGGCGCGGCGCACATAAGGATCGTTCAGCTGGCGCTGCAACCACTTGACCTGACTGACTGTGCGTCCACGTGCCGATTTCACGCGCACTGTCAGATCGCGTTGCCCTCGTCCAGATGAATTTTTGTTTTTCTCAGTCATCGCGTCTTCATCTTTGCAAAAATACTCGCGCCGCAGGCATGCGCCACAGGCGCATTAAAACGGGCCGTCTTCTAACACACCGTTTACACTCATTTGCGCATAGAGCAACCCTTCGCGCAAACCACGGTCCGCAACCGACAACCGATCCGTCGGCCAGATGCGCAACAAGGCCTGCAAAATTGCCGATCCCGACATAATCAAGGCCTGTCGATCATTGCCAACCTTGGTACGGTCATAGCGTTTTAGCCCCAAATGGCTAGCAGCGACGGTCGTCACAGTGCCCGATGTGCCGATAATCTGAAACCCTTCGCGGCTTTGTTCGTCGCGATAGGGGCTAAAATTCGAAAGTTTTTCTTCGAAATGACAGCTCATCAACGCATAGCGCGCCGCGTCATCGTCCACATCGTTGAACAGATCGCGCAATGTGGCAACGCCCAATGGAACAGAAATCCAATCCACGACTTTCGCGGCGGGAAATGGGCTGTCTTGGGTGTGAAACCCCGAATGCAGGCGCATGATTGCCCGTGGCCGATCCCATGCAGGAACCGAGGTCAAATCAATCCAGACCAACTCGGTTGATCCGCCACCAATGTCCACGACCAAAAGCTGCTCTGTTTTCATGCTGACCAAAGGCGCACATGAAATCACCGCCAAACGCGCTTCTTCTTCGGGGGCGATGATATCCAACCGTAGGCCGGTTTCACGCTTGACTTGGGCGATGAAATCCTTGGCATTTTTCGCACGGCGACAGGCTTCGGTCGCGACCAACCGCATGTGTTTGACGCGATGATGTTTCAGCTTTTGTTGACACACGCGCAACGCTTGGATCGTGCGATGCATGGAATTCCGGCTTAACCGGCCCGTACGTTCCAAACCCGCGCCAAGCTGCACGGATTTCGAAAAGCTATCAACCACATGAAACTGACTGCCCTTTGGCTGGGCAATCAGCATGCGGCAACTGTTTGTCCCCAAATCCAATGCTGCATAGAGCTCGGTCGGATTTGGCGGTTTTGGCGCGGGGCTCTCAACCGGTTTTGGGAATGCGCCCGCACCTTTGGGACGCTTGGGCGCCATGACGTAACGCCCTCCATTCTTAAAGTTGGTCTTAGGATACGCCCCCTTTGCACATTCGGCAAGCGGTGAATGTGGTTTGATTGCCGAAACATGCAGCATTAATCGCATTCATCAAAGCCATGAATATTATGAAGACCGCGATGGATGGCATAGATGCCTGAATTGGAATAGAACCAAATGGTCGCAGTTTGTTTGCGACACGTCGAAAACCGACGTTGTTTCAAATCAAAGCTGCCGTACCAAGGTCGCAGAATTCATAAGGAATCAACCATGCCCGAAGTTACCATCGTTTATTGGCGCGACATTCCGGCCCAAGTTATTGTGGGCAAAGGTCGCAAAGGTTCGAAACGTCAACTTGACGTGCGCTTTGAACAAGCCATTGACCGTGCGGCCATGAAAGGTGGCATGGACGGTACAGATGATTATCTGGCCGAATGGCGCAAGGCAGACCCCTATGAAGTCGAAGGTGAGCCCGCAGACATCGCCGAAAGCGAAGCGCTGCGGATAGAAGCAGAATACGACCAAGACCGTCTGAAGGTGTTGATCGGAAATGATGGTTGGGCATGACACCCACATCTAGACTATGGGAGGCCGCGATGGCTTTGTTCAGTTTCAAAAAGAAAGAAGACGTCACAGGTGTGAACCCTGAAGTGGAAAGCTTTCTGAATGGCTTTTCTATTGAGGTGATGCCACGCACTGCGGAAAAGGTCGAAAATTTCCGTGACATTTTGCCAGAAGGCACGCGCGTCTACATCGCACATATCGAAGGCACACCGATCGACGATATGGTCGCAACTGCAAAACGGATTTCGGGCGAAGGCTTTGCTGTGATGCCGCATTTCCCTGCGCGCATCATCAAAGATGCCGCAACCTTGGGTGATTGGATTGCACGCTACCAAGGCGAAGCAGGCGTTGACCAAGCGCTTTTGCTCGCGGGTGGTGTGACCAATCCGCATGGTGATTTCGACAGCTCAATGCAATTGATGGAAAGCGGTTTGTTTGACAAGGCAGGGTTCAAACGTCTTCACGTTGCGGGCCACCCAGAGGGAAACAAAGACATTGATCCAGATGGATCCATGAAAAATGTCTCTGCGGCTTTGTCTTGGAAACAAGAGTTTTCAAAACGCACTGACGCGGAAATGGCGCTTGCGACACAGTTCTGTTTCGAAGCACAACCCATCATCGAATGGGCAAACGGTTTGAAAAATTCAGGCATCGACATTCCAATTCACATTGGCATCGCGGGTCCTGCAAAATTGCAAACCTTGATCAAATTCGCCATCGCTTGCGGCGTTGGCCCATCTCTTAAAGTGCTGCAAAAGCGCGCGATGGATGTGTCCAAACTTTTGTTGCCATATGAGCCAACAGAAGTTGTCGCCGAATTGGCCGCCTACAAGGCGGCGAACCCTGACTTTAATATCGAGCATGTGCATTTCTTTCCGCTTGGCGGCATCAAAACAAATGCGACATGGATCACCGAAAATGGCGGCGCCTCTGGCGTTCCTGCAACTGCGTCCTAAAGGAAATAATTATGGTAAGAACTGTCGTAGAATCCAAAACCAAAACCGCACTCTTGGGCTTTGACCAGCCATTTTGCGTGATTGGCGAACGGATCAACCCAACGGGGCGGAAAAAATTGGCGGCTGAACTTGAAGCGGGTGATTTTTCAACCGTGGAAAAGGATGCCTTGGCCCAAGTTATGGCGGGTGCCAATATTTTGGACATCAACGCAGGTGTTGTTTACAATTCAAATCCAAACCCAAATGAAACCGAACCCCCTTTGATGACAGCGATCATCAATCTGGTTCAAGGGTTGGTTGACGTACCTTTGTGTATCGACAGCTCGGTTCCTGCAGCACTTGAGGCAGGTCTTCAAGCAGCCGAAGGTCGCCCATTGTTGAACTCGGTCACAGGCGAAGAAGAGCGTCTGGAATTCGTTCTGCCCTTGGTTAAAAAATACAACGTTCCCGTTGTTGCGATTTCAAACGATGACACAGGCATTTCCGAAGACCCAGACGTGCGCTTTGCAGTTGCTAAGAAAATCGTGGAACGCGCCGCAGATTTCGGCATTCCTGCCTATGACATCGTTGTTGACCCATTGGTTATGCCAATTGGTGCGATGGCAACAGCGGGCAACCAAGTGTTCACACTGGTGCGCCGTCTACGCGAAGAATTGGGCGTGAACACCACATGTGGCGCGTCTAATATCTCGTTTGGTTTGCCAAACCGTCACGGCATCAACAACGCATTCTTGCCAATGGCGATGGGTGCGGGCATGACATCGGCGATTATGAACCCTGTCGCCCTGCCCGTCACACAAACCAAAATCATGGAGAAAAAGGCAGAGATCGAAGCAGCGGGCATCATCTTGCCTGCGGATATCGACGACGAAACATTCGTGACCCTGTTCGGTTTGGGATCAACCTTGCCACGTCCAGGTAAAGAAATGGAAGCCATTCGCGCCGCCAACTTGTTGACAAACAACGACCCACACGGCGGGACATGGATTGCATTCAACAAACCTGCAGGCGCGGCAGGCGGCGATCTTGGTGGTCGCGGTGGTCGCAGAGGCGGTCGCCGTCGCGGTTAATCGCACACCCTTGTTACAAAACGCTCGTCCTTTTCGGCGGGCGTTTTTTATTGATGCAAGCGTTTTGAATTTTACTCAACGTTAAGCTCGGTACAGTAGACACAGTCGAAAACGGACTGGGATCATGACCGCACTAAACCGTGACATACCTTCGATTGCACACACCACCCTCACACGCCGCCAAAAAGCGGCGATCGTCGTTCGGTTTTTGATGAACGAAGGGGCAGATATCAATTTGACCCAACTACCCCCCGCGCTTCAGGCGAATTTAACCAAGGAAATTGCTGAATTGCGGTTGGTGGATCGGGCCACCTTGTCCCAAGTGATCGAAGAATTTGCGAATGAACTAGATGCGGTTGGCTTTTCATCGCGCGGTGGGCTGGCCGATGCGCTGAAATTGCTCGATGGGAAAATCACGCCCCAAACCGCGAAAAAACTGCGCGAAGACGCAGGTGTGCGATTGTTTGAG
>RGAJ01000124.1 GCA_009920225.1 Paracoccaceae bacterium | reverse complement strand
AGCGCGCGAGCGCGGTGATACAGGCGTTCCATCCACGCCAATTTATAATCATATTTCGGACCGGGCGCAGGGTTGCCATTGGGTAGGTACAAACCACAAATGCGCAGGGCCTTTTTGCCGACCACCGTTGCCTCGATCCAGCGGGCTTGTTCGTCGGTGTCATCACCCGGCAATCCGCGCGTCACATCTTCGAGCGGCAGCTTGGACAAGATCGCCACGCCGTTGAATGATTTTTGGCCGTGGGTTTCCACGTTATATCCGCGCTCTTCAAAGATTTCGCGCGGGAATGCCTCATCCACGGATTTGATTTCTTGCAAGACCGCTACATCGGGTTGCGCGCTGTCCAACCAATTTGGGAGTGCTTCGATCCGCGCTTTGATCCCATTGATGTTAAATGTCGCGATTTTCATGGCACTGCCCTTTGTTGTGGTGCCATGGTTGTACCCCTGTTCACAGGGGCGATGCAAGCCAAGTTGAAGGGGTCGATTCGACCTTTTGCCCATTCAAAATCCCCCGAATTTGGAAATGGAGCAAAAATCATCACAGAGCAGCGTGAATTTTTGAAAAATTAAAAATGATAAAAATCAGAGGGATAAACACTTAATAGGCGAGTTTTTGTGGGTGAAATTACATAAAGTAGTTAAAATAGTTTGCAACACAACCTAAAGGGTAATTATGAAGCTATACAATTTAGGAGGTTAAAATGCTTGCACACAAATTAATGATCACCCCACTGACACAACCAAACACAGCACCATCTGCGTCAATGTTCGACGGCGAATTAGTTGGTGCACATTCATCTGGATCCGCTCCGGTGATGTCAGCCAATACATTTGATGGCGAATTGGTTGGTGCACATTCATCTGGGTCCGCACCAGCTAAAGCGTAAATTGCCTTTGGATCCTGATCAGGGTCCAAATCACGGGTCGCAGCCACACTCACCTACGGTCACCCCACGACCGGAATTGCGATCCAGAATGGAAAGCCACCACAGTACCCACACAATCCCTTGTGGTGTCTTTCCATCCAATCCTTTCAACGAGGTCCAGCATGTCAAACGTCATCACGTTCAACCCGCCACATCGCCATTTATCCCATGATACACGCATGGCGGCGCTTATGGATTGTTTTGCGCATTGTCGTCGTGAAAAGGAAAACGTGTTCTGGCTCAAGGAAAATGCGGAACTGTTGAACATTTTGGAAAGTGCAGGGCAACGTGTCGATCCCGCCGCCTTGCAAACCTATAGCGAATTTTACCACGGGCTTCAGGACCGGTTGAAATTTTTCCCACAATACTATCGGGTTCTATTTTCAATCGCCCTGGATCTTGAGGCGTTGGGAATGACCGGAACCGTTGCGTCAAAGATGGCGCAATGGATTGTCGATCATGATTTGATCCAATCCGAACTGTCCGATTTGCAGCGTGGCGAGGCGCGTCGATTGCTGGCGCGGGCGGGACTTGAGGTTGCGGATGAGGGCTTGGATCACCGGTTGCATCGGTTTATCAATCATTCACCAACCTTTGCGCTGCCGAATAAAAAGGCGGCCTATGAGCTCACGCATATTGTCTTTTATCTGTCGGAATATGGCCGGCGCGACCCAAAGGTATCGCCGCGCGCGATTGAGTCGCTGCACTACGTCGGCATCTTGTCGATGTTGGAACGCAACGCCGATTTGTTGGCAGAAGTCTGTGTTTCTCTGATCTTTGCAGGCGCTGAGGTGCCCGAGGCATGGCACACGTGGCTCACCACCCATCACGCCGAAGCGTTTTGGACGCCAAACGCGGCTGCGGCGGACGAATATCACGAATATTTCATGTGTGATTGGTATGGGCAATTGATCGGCAAACCTGCGTTTCAATCCTATACGTCAACAGAACAGTTTGCGGTCCACATGACCCGCTATCCTGTGTCGCCCTTGCGCACGCTTTCGGAAAGCCTGCTGTCGATGGACCGTCGCATCAATGATGGGCAGTTGATGCGCAAGGTCACTGTCGATTTGCCTGATGATGTGTACGAAGCCGTCGCTTTCGCAGAATAAAGTAGCCCGTATTTCGGCCGCTTTTTTGCAAATTTTGCCCGATCCGAAGCGTCGGTTCAATTCAGCTGATCACATTGAAAAGCTGGTGCCACACCCGCATGAACTGCTTGCGTTGGGGTTGTCGATCACAAACCGCGCCCCGATCAATTCATCGGTAAAGTCAATCACAGCATTTTCCAAAAAGGGCAGGGATGCCGTGTCGATCATGACCTGTTGGCCTGCGCCTGACAAAACCAGATCATCGTCGGTTGGGGCGTCCAATTTGATGTCATATTGAAATCCCGAACATCCGCCGCCTTCAACGGCAACGCGCAACCCTTTGCCTTGGTCGGCGGCACCGATTTCGGCCAAACGATCAAAGGCGCGTTGGGTGACTTTGGGTGGTATTTGCATGGTGCAATGCTCCTCTACGTCAAAGGACGCTCTATTCAATCGGACTTTCACACTATATAAGGGGTTAAATAAAAAACGACAAGAAAGGCAGAGCAATGGAGGCAATTTTTGCATCCCGTCCCGGCGCATCGCGCGGGCGGTTGTTTGAGGAAAGCGTATCCACCTTTCGGTCCTGTTTCCAACGCGACCGTGATCGCATCATTCATTGCAGCGCATTTCGCCGTTTGAAACACAAAACCCAAGTCTTTGTGGAACACGAAGGCGATTATTTTCGCACGCGCCTGACCCATTCGATCGAGGTAGCCCAAGTCGCCCGCACCATCGCGGGTGTTCTGGGTTTGAACCAAGAATTGACCGAAGCGGTGGCCTTGGCCCATGATTTGGGGCACACCCCCTTTGGTCATACGGGCGAGGATGCCTTGGATGATCTGATGGCCCCCTATGGCGGGTTCGATCACAATGCCCAAGCGGTCAAAATCGCGACCGATTTAGAACGCCACTATGCCGATTTTGATGGGTTGAACCTGACATGGGAAACATTGGAAGGCATCGCAAAACATAACGGCCCCGTGACGGGTGAATTGCCCTATGCCTTGGCCGATTATAACGCGCGTCATGATCTTGAATTGCACACCTACGCCAGCGCCGAAGCCCAAGTTGCGGCCTTGGCGGATGATATTGCCTATAACAATCACGACTTGCATGATGGGTTGCGGGCGGAATTGTTTTCGACCGATGAAATCGCGGAATTGCCGATCTTGCGTGATTGCTTTGCCGCGGTGGATCAAAAATATCCGGGTCTGAATTACTACCGACGCCGCCACGAAGCGCTTCGCAGGTTCTTTGGCATCTTGGTTGATGATGTGATGGCGGTTGCGCGTCATAATTTGGCGGATCTGGATCCGCACACAGCACAAGACATCCGCGATGCAGGCCGCCCGATGGTGCGGTTTTCTGACGGGTTGTGGCAGGATTTGAAGGTCATTCGCAAATTTCTTTTTACACGCATGTATCGCGCCCCATCGGTCGTGGTCGTGCGCAAGGATGTCACGATGAAAATCAAGGCGCTTTTCCCCCTATTCATGGAACGTACCGATTTGTTACCAAAGCAGTGGCGCAAAGATGTGGCCGAAGTTCGGGATGAAACGGCATTGGCCCGCATCGTATGCGACTATATCGCGGGTATGACGGATCGCTTTGCCTTGCAGCAATATGACGACCTGATCGGGTCAAGTTAACAAACACTAGGGATGCAAAAACATGACAACAGAAACGGGTCTTGACCCGGTCGCGGCATTGGCCGTTATCGGATGTTTGGGGGTAGGGGCGCAGTGGGTCGCGTGGCGGCTCAAGGTCCCTGCGATTGTATTGATGTTGGCCGCAGGTATTTTGGCGGGGCCCGTCTTTGGCGTTCTGGATCCAGCGCGCGATATGGGTACATTGATGGCACCGATGATTTCCATCGCGGTTGCCGTGATTTTGTTCGAAGGCGGCCTGACCCTAAATCGGCACAGTTTGCGCGATGCCGCATCAGGCGTTTTGCGGTTGGTGATCATTGGCGCGCCTGTTGGGTGGCTCTTGTCGACGCTCGCACTGCATTATGTGGCGGGGTTGGGATGGGCGTCGTCGACCGTTTTTGGTGGGATCATGATCGTGACAGGCCCAACCGTCATCGCGCCATTGTTGCGCCAAGCCAAACTGGCCAAACGTCCCGCAGCGTTTTTGCAGTGGGAAGCGATTGTAAATGATCCCATCGGTGCCTTGGCGGCCGTGTTGGCGTTTGAATATGTGATGGTGGTCAACCTTGCCACCAGTTTTGAACATGCGATGCTGTCCTTGGCTGTGGGGATCGTATTGGCCTTGGGGCTTGGGGCGGCGGGGGGCTATGGTCTTTCGGCATCATTCCGCCGTGGATGGGTGCCCGAATACATGAAGGTTCCCGTTTTGGTCATTGTTATTGTTGGTATTTTTGCTGCATCGAACTTGGTCTTGCACGAAAGTGGCCTTTTGGCTGTGACCGTCATGGGGATTTGGATGGCCAATGCCGATTTGCCGTCATACCAAGAAATTAGACGGTTCAAAGAACATGCCACAGTCTTGCTCGTGTCGGGTGTATTTATCATTCTTGCGGCCTCTGTCGATTTGGATCAGTTGATGGATCTGGATCTTTCCGCGCTCTTGTTCGTGGCAAGCATTGTTTTGCTGGTCCGACCTTTGACGGTGATGACGTCGCTTTTGGGGTCAACGATCCCGTGGCGCGAACGGGTCTTGGTGGCCTTTACCGGACCGCGCGGGGTTGTGTTGGTGGCGGTTGCGGGGCTTTTTGGTGTGCGTCTTGCTGAGGTTGGCATCGCCGATGCTGACCAGATTGCGCCCTTGGCTTTTGCCTTGGTGATGGTCACGGTGGTGCTGCATGGGTTTTCGTTAAAACCGCTTGCGCGCGCGCTCGACCTCGCAGGGGGCGTGCGCCCGGGTGTGTTGATCGTGGGCGGCAACAGTTGGGGGACAACATTGGCCAACGCGCTGCACCGTGCGGATGTGCCCGTGTTATTGGCGGATCGCAATATGCGCAATTTGCGCGCTGCACGGGATTTGGGCGTGCCGACCTATTTCGGCGATATCCTGTCCGAGGCGGCAGAGCATCATCTGGACGTGCATAACTATGAATTTCTGATCGCTGTGACAGACAACGATGCCTATAACACTCTTGTCACAACGGACTGGGGCCCCGAATTTGGCCGTGCCAATGTATTCCAAACCGCGCGCGACAAAGAAAGCTGGTCGCGCTATGCCTTGCCGGCATCATTGGGGGGGCGCACGCTTGCCAATGGTACAGGGTTTGGCGATTTACTGGACAAGGTGCGGGCAGGGTGGACATGCCGCACGACCACGATCAGCACAGAATATGCGATCGATCAATTCCGTGCAGATCGGCCAGATGCGGTCATGATCGCCGTCATTGGCGAAACAGGGAAAATCCGGTTTTTCAACAGCGACGACATGGGTAAAATCCCCGCTGGATCACGCGTTTTGCATTTTTCAAAACCGCGTGATCCAGTGTTGGACGCAAATTAGATGCCGCATTGACCTTGGGCGTAGCCGTGGTAAAAGCAGCCCAAGATCAAAGGATAGAAAAAATGAACCTGTTTTCCGATATTCGCACCTTGGTGATTTCCGCTTTGGACCAAATGGTTCAATCAGGTGATTTGCCCTCGGGGTTGGACACTGCCAACGTTGCGGTAGAACCGCCACGTGACCCGCTGCACGGGGATATGGCAACGAATGCGGCGATGGTTCTGTCAAAACCCGCAGGGCTCAAGCCGCGCGAAATTGCCGACAAACTGGCCCTTGTTTTGGCTGCGGATCCACGTATCACGACGGCCGAAGTTGCGGGGCCTGGATTTTTGAATATGCGTCTGGCCGCATCCGTCTGGCAGGGCGTTGTGGGAACGGCCTTGGCCAATGGTGCGGATTTTGGCCGCTCTGACATGGGGGCAGGAAAACGCGTCAACGTTGAATATGTGTCCGCCAATCCAACAGGTCCTTTGCATGTTGGTCACACACGCGGCGCGGTCTTTGGCGATGCTTTGGCGTCATTGCTGGCCTATGCAGGCTATGATGTGACGCGCGAATATTACATCAACGATGGTGGTGCGCAGGTCGATGTTTTGGCCCGCTCTGTCTATTT
>RGAJ01000123.1 GCA_009920225.1 Paracoccaceae bacterium | reverse complement strand
TTTAGATCCGCAACACCGGAAAAAATCGCGCTGATCTGTTCGAAATGCAAATCTGTATGATCCGCCAATAGACGCGCAAGGGTCGTTTTACCAACACCCGGTGGTCCCCAAAATATGAGGGACGATAACATGCCGGCGTCCAACATGGCCCCCAAAGGGGCGTCATCGGCCAGAATCTGGCGCTGCCCAATCACATCCTGCATCGATTTCGGGCGCAATCGTTCTGCCAAAGGGCGTGGCCCTTTTGTTGCGATACCATCATTTGTGCCAAACAGATCGGTCATAGACGAAACCTTAACATTACGGCATCGCCACCACGATCCACCAAGATTTGGCCGCGGCGGGTATCCCGCCGTAATAGGTCATCAAAATCCTGCGCTTTGTCTAGAGGGCTTCCGTTTATTTCCAAAATAACATCGCCCCCGCGCAAACCAATGCGTGACGCAACCGGACCTGCATCAACGACAATGATTCCAGAGGATGAGAGACCCAATCCCAATTCTTGTTGAACCATAGGGTTGATTGGACGCAGCTTCACCCCCGGCAAAATGCCATTCTGATCCGATGTCACAATAACAGATGGTGGTTCGTCAGGCGCTGCAATCAGCGGGACGGTGATGTCGACGCTTTGGCCATCGCGCAGGCGCGTCACGGTGACCTGCCCGCCGATCCCTTCGACCGAGATGCGATAATACATTTCCGAAGGACCTGTCACCGCTTGGCCGTTTACTTGCGTAATCACATCCCCAACCGCGAAACCCGCACGCGCGAACGGGCTTTGCGCGTGTAAATCTAGAATGATCATGCCATTGGCATCTTGCAACCCAAGGGATTGTGCAACCTCGGCTGTCAGTTCCTGACCCATTAGGCCGGCCCATGGGCGTTGAAACGATGTTTGTCCCGCAGCAGCTTGGGTTGCGAATTGTTTCACCAACGTGGCGGGGATCGCAAAGCCAATCCCGTTTGATCCGCCCGATTTCGATAGGATCGAAGTGTTGATCCCGATCAAGCGTCCAGTGACGTCAATCAATGCACCGCCAGAGTTTCCAGGATTGATGGGCGCGTCCGTTTGGATAAAATATCCACGACCATCCCCTGCCCCGCCGCCAGATCGCGCAAGGCCAGAGACAATCCCACTGGTCACAGTTTGCCCCACACCAAATGGGTTTCCAATCGCCAAAACCAATTCGCCAACTTCGACCGTGTCGCTGTCGCGAAAATCAAGATAGGGCATATTTTCGGCATCTTGCAGCTTGAGCACCGCAAGGTCGGATCCCTGATCCGCCAACAAGACCGACGCAGAATATTCCCGTCGATCATTCAAAACGACACGAATTTCCTGTGCTTGCCCCACAACGTGATAATTGGAAATTACGATACCATCATCTGATACGATAACCCCCGAACCCAGCGAGTTTTGCACGCGTGGCCGGGAATTGCCGAAGCTGCGAAAAAAGTCGCTAAAAAACGGATCATTTTGAAAGGGGCTTACATTTTGTTGAACGATGCGTTTGGCATAGATATTCACAACTGCAGGCGCTGCGCGTTTCACCAAAGGTGCAAACGTCAAATTGATTTCCACCTGCGACGATGGAATTTTCTGTTCAGCATATCCTGCATGTGCTGCCAACATCATTACGACACAAACGACTGCCATAATTTTGTTCATCACGCGACCCCTTTCAAATTTTTAATCTTATCTAGACCCCAACGCCGCGATGTCAAAGGGGGACAAGCAAAACTTGGCCGACCCAAAACAAAAAACCCCCGCAGGCTGCGAGGGTTTTCAAATCCTGAAGATCAGGAAAATTCTTATTCGTCTGCGGCTGCTTCTTCAGCTGCGGCGCGCGCTTTGTCAGCTGCGCCTTTTGCGGCTGGATCGCGGTCAACGAATTCGATGATCGCCATTGGCGCCATATCACCATAACGGAAACCCGCTTTCATGATGCGAACATAACCACCTTGACGCTCTGCATAGCGTGGGCCAAGGATGTCGAACAATTTCGCAACATATTGGTCTTCTTTCAACTGTGCGCGCGCTTGACGACGTGCGTGCAAATCACCACGTTTGCCCAATGTGATCAGCTTTTCAACGATTGGACGCAGTTCTTTTGCTTTTGGCAAAGTTGTTTTGATTTGTTCATGTTCGATCAACGAACCTGCCATGTTTGCCCACAATGCTTTGCGGTGCTCATGTGTACGGTTTAGGCGGCGATAACCACGTGCGTGACGCATTTTTATTCTCCTACTTGCGTTTGCTTTGTCAGACGGTCGATGCGTGTCAACCGTTCACCTTGGGGCAGAGGCCCGTGTTTTCCCCAGCAGTCTGGGCATTGAATGGGCGGGTGACCCCGCCCAAATCGGCTTAGAAGTTGTCTTCGAACTTTTTCGCCAAATCTTCGATGTTGTCTGGTGGCCAGTCTTCGACGTCCATACCCAGATGCAAGCCCATACCGGACAGCACTTCTTTGATTTCGTTCAAAGACTTGCGGCCAAAGTTTGGCGTGCGCAACATTTCGGCTTCTGTCTTTTGGATCAAATCGCCGATGTAAACGATGTTGTCGTTCTTCAAGCAGTTTGCAGAACGTACAGACAATTCCAGTTCGTCGACCTTTTTCAACATCAACGGGTTGAAATCCAAACCGTCGTCGTCGTCTTGGCGACCCGCAGATTCTGGTTCGTCAAAGTTCACAAAGATAGACAGTTGGTCTTGCAAGATGCGCGCTGCAAAAGCGATCGCGTCATCTGGTGAGATGGACCCGTCTGTATCAACTTTCATTGTCAGTTTGTCGTAATCCAAAACTTGACCTTCGCGCGTTGGCTGAACGTCATAGGACACTTTTTTGACAGGTGAATAGATCGCGTCAATTGGGATCAACCCGATTGGTGCGTCTTCTGGTTTGTTTTTGTCCGCAGGAACATAACCTTTGCCAGTGTTGACAGTCAGTTCCATGTACAAATCCGCGCCATCGTCCAAGTGACAGATCACGTGGTCTTTGTTCAAGACTTCGATGCCTGCGCTGTCAGAGATGTCGCCCGCTGTCACGACTGTCGGGCCTTTGGCGTTGATTGACAAACGCTTTGGGCCTTCGACTTCCATGCGAAGCGCGACGCCCTTCAGATTCAAGACGATGTCTGTGACATCTTCACGAACGCCGGCAACAGACGAAAATTCGTGCAATACGTTGTCGATCTGTACGGATGTGATAGCTGCGCCTTGCAAGCTGCTCATCAACACGCGGCGAAGCGCGTTTCCAAGTGTCAGACCAAAGCCACGCTCAAGCGGTTCAGCAACAACAGTCGCTTGGCGCATTGGGTCATTGCCTGGTTTCACTTCTAGCTGAGCAGGCTTAATCAATTCGCCCCAGTTTTTTTGGATCATACGTCCCTCCATTCTAGCGTTTGCCCTATGTCCGAAAGGCACACGCGCCCGAGGTTTAAAAATGACGGAATGAGGCCCCGCATAGACGCGAGGCCCCACAAAAGAAGTTTCTTATACGCGGCGACGCTTTGGTGGGCGGCAGCCGTTGTGTGCGATTGGGGTCACGTCACGGATAGATGTGATGTTGAAACCAATTGCAGCCAACGCGCGCAATGCGCTTTCACGACCAGAACCTGGACCTTGAACTTCGACTTCCAAAGTTTTTACGCCATGCTCTTGCGCTTTGCGGCCTGCATCCTCTGCAGCCATCTGTGCGGCATATGGAGTAGACTTACGAGAGCCTTTGAAACCCATTGTACCTGAAGATGACCACGCGATTGCGTTGCCTTGAACGTCAGAGATAAGAATTTTTGTGTTGTTGAACGACGAATTAACGTGAGCAACACCAGCTGCGATGTTCTTGGAGACCTTTTTCTTGCCGCCACGACGTGTATCTTTTGCCATTGGGCCGCCTCCTTATTTCTTCTTGCCAGCGATTGCTTTCGCTGGACCTTTGCGTGTACGCGCGTTTGTGTGCGTACGCTGACCACGAACAGGCAAGCTGCGACGGTGACGCAGACCGCGGTAGCAGCCTAGGTCCATCAAACGCTTGATGTTCATTTGAACTTCACGGCGCAAATCACCTTCTACGGTGAGGTTTGCGTCGATATATTCGCGAATTGCCAAAACTTCTGCGTCGGACAGTTCATTCACACGACGAGCTTCGTCGATGTTTGTTGCTGCGCAGATTTCTTTTGCAGATGCAGGGCCAATGCCTGTGATGTAAGTCAAAGCGATTGGAACGCGCTTTGCTGTCGGGATGTTTACGCCGGCTATACGTGCCACGTTATGTTCCTTTTTGTTGCGGATCCGTAATTCCGGAACCTTTTTTCACAACATAAAGCCCCGAGTGGTGAGACTTGGGGCCCAAGCTGATCAGGTGATCGAAGAGGCGATCCTCTTGCTACGATTCTCTTGCGAGATTGGGGTAGTTATTCAGATTGTCACCTATCGTCAACCCCCAAGTGTTAACAATGGACAATGTGGCCAACCAATTTGGTCTGGCCACATTCCAAATCTCGTGATTATGCGTCGAGCGCTGCGGCCAAACTTGCTTGGACTTGTTCAATCGGGGCAAGCCCATCGATCGATTTCAAATTGCCCTTGGCGTAGTAATAGCCCAACAATGGCGACGTCTTTTTGTAATATTCTGCAAGACGTGTGCGCATGCTTTCTGCGTTATCATCTGCACGTGCTTCTTTGCCGGCAGCGACCGCTTCTTTTGCGCGGTTTACAACACGCTGGACCAAAACTTCATCATCGACATCAAGCGACACAACGCGATCCAATGAATTTCCGCTTTCGTTCAAAAGAGCCTCAAGTGCATCCGCCTGTGCCAAAGTGCGTGGGAACCCGTCAAAAATGAAGCCGCCTTCTGAGCCCTCTTCCAGTTTTTCACGGATGAGGCCAATCACGATTTCATCGGTTACCAATTGACCACGGTCCATAACATCCGCAACAATCTTTCCCATTTCTGTTCCAGATGTCCGAGCCGCGCGCAACATGTCACCAGTGGACAGCTGAACCATGTTACGGGTTTCTACCAAATGCTGCGCTTGGGTTCCTTTGCCCGCACCGGGGGGCCCTAAAATAATGATGTTCATTTGCGCACTGGTCCTCTCTTCTTGCGTAGTTTTCCTTTACCACGCAATTGCGATTTTTGAATCAGACTTTCGTATTGATGAGCCAATAAATGGGATTGAACCTGTTGGATCGTATCCATTGTGACAGAAACCACGATCAAGACAGAGGTTCCGCCGAAATAGAATGGAATAGCCAACTGACCACGAAGGATCTCTGGCAACAAGCAGACCGCCGCCAAATATGCCGCACCCAAAACAAGAACACGGTTTACAACATATTCAAGATGTTCAGCCGTCTTTTTGCCCGGACGGATCCCAGGAATAAAGCCATTTTGATTCTTCAGGTTATCGGCAACATCGTCCGATTTGAACGACACATTGTGCGTGTAGAAATAGGCGAAAAACACGATCATCAAGGTGAAGAACGCCAGATACAACGGTTGACCCGGACCAAAATAGGCCATCACAGTCGACATGATCGGGTTCGTTGAGGTGCCCGAAAAGGTGCTGATTGTGGTTGGCAACATCAACAAAGACGATGCAAAGATCGCCGGAATAACGCCCGCTGGGTTCACTTTGATCGGCAAATGTGAATTTTGGCCTTCCATGATCTTCATACCCACTTGGCGACGGGGGTATTGGATCAGGATTTTACGCAGGGCGCGTTCCATGAAAACGACAAATGCGATAGTCACGATCACCATGATAATGACACCGACGATTACCGCTGGGCTCAATGCACCTGATCGACCAGAGGCAAAGAACTGTGCCAAGGCTGCAGGCAGCTCTGCGACAATACCGATGAAGATGATCAACGAAATGCCGTTACCGATACCGCGTGAGGTGATTTGTTCCCCTAACCACATCAAGAACATCGTGCCGCCGACAAGCGTGATCACGCAAGACGCGCGGAAAAACACACCCGGATCTGTGACCATATCACCTGCCTCAAGACCAGCAGACAGACCATAGGCCTGGAATGTGGCCAATAGAACTGTTCCGTAACGGGTATATTGGTTGATTTTCTTGCGGCCTTGTTCACCCTCTTTTTTCAACTGCTCAAGCGCAGGAACCGAG
>RGAJ01000122.1 GCA_009920225.1 Paracoccaceae bacterium | reverse complement strand
GTCGATGGATTTGTCCAACGGATTTCCCACGCGCAGCTTTGCCATCCGCGCCCGTAGTTTTTCGTAAAACCGATCTGCAACGCCTTCCTGAACCAAAAGGCGCGATCCGGCACAGCAGACTTGTCCTTGGTTAAACCAGATTGCGTCCACCACGCCTTCGACGGCGCTGTCCAGATCGGCATCGTCAAACACGATAAAGGGGGATTTTCCGCCCAGTTCAAGCGTCAGGGATTTTCCCAATCCAGCGGTTGCTTTGCGGATTTTTTTGCCGACTTCTGTCGATCCGGTAAAGGCGATCTTGTGAATGTCAGGATGGTTTACGATCATTTCACCGACCTGCCCATCGCCCGTTACGATATTCACGACGCCAGCGGGCACACCCGCTTCGCCGCAGATATGTGCGAACAATAACGCGGTTAGGGGCGTGTATTCGGCAGGCTTCAGAATAACGGTATTTCCCATCGCCAAGGCAGGCGCAATTTTCCATGCCAACATCAGCAACGGAAAATTCCAAGGGATAATTTGCCCACACACACCAATCGCGCGACGGTCTGGCAATTCGGTATCCATCAACGCGGCCATGCCTGCGTGATAATAAAAATGCCGTTGCGCCAGCGGGATGTCGATATCGCGGCTTTCGCGGATCGGTTTGCCATTGTCCAAGGTTTCCAAAACCGCAAACAACCGTGCGTGCTTTTGCAACAGCCGCGCCAGTGCATACAGAATGCGCGCGCGTGCCTGTCCACCCATTTTTTCCCATTTTGCCTGTGCCTTCGTCGCGGCGGTGACGGCGGCATTCACATCGTCTTGGGTGGCTTGGGTGATCTGTGCCAAAACCTCGCCCGTTGCGGGGTTTGATGTTGCAAAGGTACTGCCAGCAGGGGTCATTGAGCCATTGATAAAATGCCCAAATGGACCATTCTGCGCGATCCAATTCAACGCATCTGTTGCAGATTCAGGGGCGGTTCCATAATCCATGGTTTCAAAAATCTCTTTCACGTTCATCATTTACCCCATCGCATGGCGGTGTGTGGCGGAATATGCGCCAGTGACATAGTGTTCCAATTGCCGTTCGATATCACCCAACAGCGACGACGCCCCAAAGCGGAACAGATCGGGCTGTAACCAACGATCCCCCAATTCTTCTTTCATCATTGACAGATAGACCAAGGCGTCTTTCGCCTTGGAAATGCCGCCTGCGGGTTTGTATCCGACCATAAATCCAGTGCGGTCATGATATTCGCGGATCGCGCGGATCATCACCAAGGATACAGGCAGGGTGGCGTTTACGCTTTCCTTACCGGTTGAGGTTTTGATGAAATCAGCGCCCGCCATCATGCAAATCATCGACGCATGCGCCACATTGCGCAGGCTGCCCAATTCGCCGGTCGCAAGGATCGCCTTGACATGAGCATCGCCACAGGCGGCGCGGAATGCGCGCATTTCATCATAAAGGGCCTGCCAATCCTGCGACAACACATGGCGGCGCGATATAACGATGTCGATTTCACGCGCGCCTGCTGCGACAGAGGCTTCGATTTCTGCGATGCGCAGGTTCAGGGGCGACAGACCCGCAGGAAATCCCGTGGAAACGGCGGCAACGGGAATGTCTGTGCCTGACAACGCCTGTACTGCGGGTTCGATCATATCATGATAAACGCAGACCGCGCCAACGGTGATATTCGGCATATCCATCGCGTCCAACAGATCACGGCGCACGGGATTGCGTGCCTTGGCGCACAATCGGTGCACGCGGTCGGCGGTATCATCACCTGACAGCGTGGTCAGGTCGATACAGGTGACAACGCGCAACAGCCATGCGGCCTGATGCGCCTTTTTCACCGATCTGCGCGCCCCCAGTTGCGCGGCGCGGCGTTCAATGGCGGATGTATTGGCCGCCATCCCCAAAGCCCAGTCCAGGTCAAGCGCCATCCCTGGGTTCCGGGGCAAAGTATGTTGCGATGTCATTTGGCAATCCATGTCTTGATGGTTCGCCCCAGACTGACATGCACGAACACCCAAGGCAAGCTTGACTTAGCGTGCGTATGTGCTGCCTTCTTCGTCCAATATCGCCTTGAGCTCAGACAGGTGGCGTTCGTCCTGTTCGGGATAGGTTTCCAATTCGCGCGCGGTCTTTTCGGCGATGTCGTCGGGCAGAATGCGCAGGGGCTGACCGGTTTGCAGGGCGCGGATGTAAGTTTCGGCAGCACGTTCAAAATAATAGAGCCTATTAAAGGTTTCTGCGACCGTTGCCCCCACAATCAAGATGCCATGATTGCCCATAATCATGACCCGCTTTTTCGGGTCGGATAACAGCGCGGCGCATCTTTCGCCTTCGTCTTCAAAGGCAAGACCGCCGTAATGGTCATCAATAACATAGCGATTGAAAAATGTGGCGCAGTTCTGGTCAATGGGGGGCAGGCGGCTGTCTGCCAATGACGCAAGCACGGTCGCATGAATCGAATGCACATGCATCGCACATCGCGCATGAGCACAATGCCGGTGGATCCCGCCGTGCAAGCCCCATGCGGTCGGGTCTGGCGCATTCGGACCAGACAGTGTGTCAGGATCATTTGCATCAACGATGATCAAATCAGACGCTTTGATCCGTGAAAAATGCATTTGGTTGGGGTTCATCAAAAACCGTGTGCCATCGTCGTTGATGGCCAGAGAAAAGTGATTGGCCACACCTTCGTGCATGTTTAACCGCGCGGTCCATCGAAAGGCCGCGGCCAAGTCAACCCGTTCTTGCCAATGATCCATGTTCGGCTGCGTCATGCTCTACCCCTGTGCATCGTGATTATACACAGCGTGATGCAGCGCGCGATCCAAGTCAAGCAATCCTATTTCGGACGCGATGGAACCCAAACATATCCATCATGATCGACGATAAATGCTTCGCGCAAGCCATGCGGTTTGTCGGCGGGCGGTTGAAGGATCGTGCCCAAATCACCAACGCGGTCACAGGCAGCATCAGGGTCTGTGTCATATAGCCGGAGCTCAATCCCCGCGCCACGTGGGGGTGTTTCGGGCAACAGCCCCAACAAAGGATGTGAGTGATATGTGTGATCTGCGTGCAGCTGAAACACGCGCGTCCCATATGTCATGATCGCAAAGTCGCGGGTGGGCTGATGCGCGGTCATGCCAAAAACCCGCGTCAAAAACGCCACTGTCCGCGTGACATCCGTCACAAGGATATTCACGCCCAGCCCTTTCAAGGATCGGCCAAAGGCATCGGGGGACATCGTATCTAAGGGGTTATCATTTGGCATAATATCGCTTGATCCAATTTTAATAGAATGACACAATCAACGGTTAAATAAACAATCACGCCTGTCAATCCGTAAAGCTTTTGGGGAGCGAAAGGTGAAAGATAAAAGGAAAACAAATGAAAAATAATAAAATCCCCGTTGAACACGCGCCCGTCATGCCTGCAAAATCTTTTGACGACCCCGCAAAGGCGCATGCCTATCTGGTCGAGCTGTATGTACAGGCCACACAATATCTGCGTGATCAATTTGCCCATGTTGTTGAACACGGGCCAACCGGGGTGCGGTTTCGTGCATTTTATCCAGAAATCCGACTGCAAACATCATCATACGCGGTCGTTGATAGCCGACTAAGCTTTGGTCACGTCCCTGAACCCGGGGAATATGCAATCACGATCACACATCCCGAATTATTCGCCAACTACCTGATCCAGCAGATGAAGCTACTGATTGAAAACCACAACGTACCGATTGTGATCAAACCCTCGGATACGCCCATCCCGCTGCACTTTGCGATGATTGGCGAGGGTAGTGTGACCGTGCCCCATGATGGTGCTGCGGATTTTACCCTGCGCGATATGTTCGATGTGCCGGATCTGGCGACCACGAATGACGATATTGTAAACGGTGTGTCCAAGCCTGCCGCAGACGGTACTGAACCTTTGGGGGTTTTCACGGCACAGCGCGTTGATTATTCCTTGGCGCGCCTGTCGCATTACACCGCAACCGATCCAGGCCATTTCCAAAACTTTGTTCTGTTCACCAACTATCAATTCTACGTTTCCGAATTCGAAGATTATGCCCGCAAAATGCTGGGTGATCCAAATAGCGGCTACACAAGCTTTGTCAGTACGGGGAATTGCGAAATCACCACCCAAGACGGTGTTTTGGAACACCCTGCCAAATTGCCCCAAATGCCGACCTATCATTTGAAACGGGCTGATGGGAACGGGATCACATTGGTGAACATCGGTGTCGGGCCGTCGAATGCGAAAACCGCGACCGATCATATCGCAGTGCTGCGCCCCCATGCATGGTTGATGGTGGGACATTGTGCGGGTTTGCGCAACAGCCAGCGCTTGGGTGATTTTGCATTGGCGCATGCCTATCTGCGCGAAGATAGGGTTCTGGATGATGACCTTCCCGCATGGGTCCCTGTCCCCGCCTTGGCCGAGGTTCAAATCGCTCTTGAAACAGCAGTGGCAGAGGTGACGCAGCTGTCTGGGTTCGAATTGAAACGGATCATGCGGACGGGAACGGTGGCCACAGTGGATAACCGCAACTGGGAACTGCGCGACAACAGCGGGCCAGTGCAGCGGCTGTCGCAATCACGTGCGATTGCGTTGGACATGGAAAGCGCCACAATCGCAGCCAACGGATATCGGTTCCGCGTGCCGTATGGTACGCTTTTGTGCGTCAGTGATAAGCCCTTGCATGGCGAACTAAAGCTGCCGGGAATGGCGTCTGATTTCTATAAAACCCAAGTTTCACGTCATTTGATGATCGGAATTCGGTCGATGGAAATTCTGCGGAATATGCCGATTGAGCGTCTTCAAAGCCGAAAATTAAGGAGTTTCAATGAAACTGCCTTCCTCTAAAGTCAGTTTTTCGGAAAAAAAGTATGTTTTTAACAAGAAAAACGCCACTATTTGTTGTGTTCCCTTTCAACATTCAGTTACAACTTTCTCACGAGGCCCCATAAGTTGGGCAGTTGAAGGAGAAAACAAATGTCAAAACCAATGACCAAAACACAACTGGTTGCAGCCCTTGCAGATAAAATGGGCGCAGACAAGAAAACAGCAGGGGCCGCCTTGGACGCAATTTGTGATTTGATCACAAGCGAAGTATCAGCAGGTGGCGCAGTGACATTGCCAGGTATCGGCAAAATCCAATGCCGCGCCCGCCCAGAGCGCCAAGTGCGCAACCCAGCAACAGGTGAAACATTCACAAAAGCTGCGGACAAAGTTGTTAAAATGACAATCGCGAAAGCATTGAAAGACAGCGTGAACGGTTAATCCGTTATAGCTTTGGTTTTTTGATGGGGTCGCACTTTGCGGCCCTATTTTTTTCTGCGCAATGTGTCGCGCGTCGTGACGCATTTTTTATGAGGCATAAAATGGATTTCCGCAGTGTTTTGATGGGGCTCGCGTTTGCGTTTATGTGGTCTTCGGCGTTTACGTCAGCGCGCATCATCGTCGCCGAAGCCCCGCCGATTATGTCGCTGGCACTGCGGTTCTTGATCTCGGGATCGATCGGCGTCGCGCTGGCGTTGATGATGGGGCAATCATGGCGCCTGACACGGGCACAGTGGAAGGGCGTGATTGTGTTTGGGATTTGCCAAAACGCGCTTTATCTCGGTCTGAACTTTGTCGCGATGCAAACAATCGAAGCATCGCTTGCCTCTATCATTGCGTCGACTATGCCCCTGCTTGTGGCGCTGGCGGGGTGGCTGGTGTTCCAAGACCGCTTGCGGCCTTTGGGCTATGCTGGATTGTTGGCGGGCATTTTGGGCGTTGCATTGATTATGGGGTCGCGGTTTCAGGGCAATGTTGATGTGTTTGGCCTGATCCTATGTGGAATAGGCGCCCTGTCTTTGGCGGTTGCGACATTGTCCATGCGCGGGGCATCATCGGGTGGCAATTTCATGATGGTGGTTGGACTGCAAATGTTGGTGGGATCAATTGTTTTGATTGGCCCTGCCGCTGCGTTGGAAACATGGGACGTCACATGGTCGCCCCGTTTGATTATCGCCTTTATCTATACGACCTTGGTTCCTGGTTTGGCGGCCACCTTGGTTTGGTTTTATTTGGTGGATCGGATCGGCGCGGTTCGTGCATCCACCTATCACTTTTTGAACCCGTTCTTTGGCGTGGCTGTCG
>RGAJ01000121.1 GCA_009920225.1 Paracoccaceae bacterium | reverse complement strand
CGCGCCATGCGTCCCCCACGAGCGCGGGATCAGGCGGGCGCGATGAATAGGACCACATGGTTGCGCCCCAGCCAAAGTTTTCATTCAACAGCGATCCGCCCTTGTAGTGAATATCATCGGCATAACGATCCACCGTTGAACACAAGGTGATCACGGCCTTCAACGCATCGGGTGCACGTTCGGCCAATTGAAGCCCGTTAAAGCCGCCCCAACTGATTCCCATGATGCCAACCGCCCCCGTTGACCAAGGCTGTGCGGCAAGCCAATTGATCACCTCAACCCCGTCGGATAATTCGGTTTCGGTGTATTCGTCCTCCATCACGCCTTGGCTGTCACCATTGCCGCGCATGTCCACGCGTACACAGGCATACCCGCGTTTTGCGAAATACGGATGGGTCAGCGCATCACGCGCGCAGGTTCCGTCGCGTTTGCGATAGGGCAGGTATTCCAAGATGACGGGAACAGGGGCGTCACGCGCGTCTTCGGGCATCCAAACCCGTGCGGACAACCGTGTTCCGTCGGATAAAACGATCCCCATGTCGGGGGTTTCCACAATGGTCTTGAGTGCGTTTGTCATGCGAGATCCTGCGTTTTTCTGTATCTTTCGATTTGATTACCCACAGGTCAAGTGAATAATTTGATCAAAAGGCTTGACGTCAGGCGGTTTGCCTTGTCACGATAGGGGCATGACGACCCGCAATCAAAATTTGGCAAATGTGTCGAACGTGTTATGCTCGGGGAAAGAATCATAAAAAAACTGGGAGAAAACAATGAAGAAAGAACAATACCTGTTAGGCCAACAGGCCAAATATCGTCGCGGTCAAATTGATCGTCGGCAATTCATCACCTCTGCGATTGCTGCGGGATTGGCTGTTCCAGCGGCTCTTGGACTGGCGTCTTCGGTCGAAGCGGCAACACCAACACGCGGTGGTCTGTTCAAAATCGGCCGTCGCCATGGTTCGACCACAGACAGCCTTGATCCGGCAACATATGAAAACGGCTATATGCAAAACTTGGCCTATAGCTATGGCAACCACCTGACCGAAGTGGGTGCAGATGGTAAATTGCGCGGTGAATTGGCGGAATCGTATGAATCAAGCGATGCGCAAACATGGGTGTTTAACCTGCGCAAAGGCGTCGAATTCCATAACGGGAAAACCCTCGATGCGGATGACGTGATCGCGACATTCAACCATCATATGGGCGAAGATTCAAAATCTGCCGCAAAGGGTTTGTTATCGGCTGTAACCTCGATCAAGGCAGACGGTCCAAATCGCGTTGTCTTTGAGCTCAGCGCGCCAAACGCCGACTTCCCGTTCATTGTATCGGATTATCACATCGTGATTTTGCCTGCGTCGGGTGGTCAGATTGATCCAACTGCTGGTATCGGGACAGGCGGATACATCATCGAAAACCACGAGCCAGGCGTGCGCACATTGATGAAGCGCAACCCAAATTATTGGAAAGAAAACGCCGCATATTTCGATGAAATCGAAAAGCTGGCCCTGTTGGATGTAACAGCGCGTCAAAACGCGATCATGAATGGCGATGTTCACGCGATTGACGGTGTTGATCCGAAAACTGTGGCGCTGATGGGTCGTGTACCAACTTTGGACATTCTAGAAGCTGCGGGCACGCTGCACTATACGTTCCCAATGCGTTTGGATGTTGCGCCGTTTGACAATTATGATCTGCGCATGGCGTTGAAATATTCGATCAAACGTCAGGAATTGGTTGACAAAATCCTGTTGGGTCACGGTGCCTTGGGCAATGACCACCCAATTTCTACATCGAACCAGTTCCACGCAGGCGGTCTGGCACAGCGGGAATTCGACGCGGAAAAAGCGGCCTATCATTACAAGAAATCGGGCCATTCAGGCGCAATCCAATTGTCAGCATCAGACGCGGCCTTCTCAGGCGCTGTAGATGCGGCACAGTTGATCGCTGCATCCGCTGCAGAAGCCGGCATCCAGATCGAAGTCGTCCGCGAACCAAGCGATGGATATTGGTCCAACGTGTGGAACAAAAAAGGCTGGTGCGCCTGTTATTGGGGTGGTCGTCCGACCGAAGATTGGATGTTCTCATCTGCGTATACAGACGATACCGAATGGAACGACACCGCATGGAAAGGCACAGACGCTGCCAATAAATTCAATGGCTTGGTAAAAGCAGCACGTGCAGAGTTGGATAACGACAAACGCGCGACAATGTATGCAGAATGCCAACAGTTGATCCATGATGACGGTGGTACCATTTGCCCAATGTTTGCAAACCATATCATGGCCGTATCCAAAAACGTGGCCCATGGTGAGATTGCAGGTAACTGGGAATTGGATGGTAACAAATGTAACGAACGTTGGTGGATGGCGTAAGCCCCCGATCGTCGTAGAGGCACCCGTTTCTGGGTGCCTTTTCATTCAGTACATCAAAAACAAAAGGTAAGGCTTTGCATCCAATTGTTAAAACCGTTTTTCAACGGCTTGGACTTGGTGTCGTTACGCTTTTTATCGTCTCGCTCATCATTTTTGCAGCTATTGAACTTTTGCCCGGTGATTTCGGCCAAGCGGTGCTTGGGCAGGCAGCGACCGAAGAAACCGTTGCAGCGTTTCGTCGTGAATTGGGGTTAGATCAACCCGCCGTTTGGCGATATGTCGATTGGATCGCCGGCGTCGCACAGGGTGATTTGGGAACGTCATTTTCGGGACGTGCGTCCTCTGGTGTTGATAGATCACGACCTGTCATTGATTTGATCGCGCCGCGTTTGGAAAATACGCTGTTCTTGGCGGGATTGACGGCGGTTGTGGCGGTGCCTTTGGCCTTGTTTTTGGGCATTTCTGCAGCACTCTATCGCAATTCAATTTATGACCGCACGGTGAACGCACTGACCTTGACCACGATTTCGTTTCCAGAATTCTTTGTGGCCTACGTGTTGATCTTGTGCTTGACCTCGCTTTGGCCCATTTTCCCATCGCTTTCAAACATCAGCGCGGACACCGAATTCGCCGAGCGCGTGTATCGCAGTGCGATGCCTGCGCTGACCCTGACCTTGGTGATTGTCGCGCACATGATGCGCATGACGCGGGCGGCGATTATTAACCTTTTGGCAAGCCCCTATATCCAGATGGCGCGTTTGACGGGGGCATCGCAACGTGAAGTCATTTTGAAACATGCATTGCCAAATGCGTGGGCGCCGATTGCAACGGTGATTGCCTTTAACCTTGCCTATCTAGTCGTCGGGGTTGTGGTTGTCGAGGTTGTCTTTGTCTATCCGGGTGTGGGGCAGTTGATGGTTGATGCCGTTTCAAGCCGCGATATCCCCGTGGTGCAAGGATGTGCGTTGATTTTCGCCGCCACCTATATCGTTCTTAATCTTGTTGCTGACATCGTTGGCATTGTCACCAATCCAAAATTGTTGCATCCAAAATGACCCAGACACCTGATACATATTCTGCCGCCAATGAAAAAACGGCATTTGCTGCCGAACGGACACGTTGGGACAAGGCCAAGATTGTGCTGCGTAAATCGCCATGGTCTGCACGTTTCGGAATGGTTGTCATTCTTGCCTATATGATCGTTGGCTTGTTCGCGCCAATCATTGCGCCTTATGGCGAGGCCGAAGTATTCCCAGTGCCCTTTGCCCCATGGGACGCAACCCACATTTTCGGAACGGATCAAATCGGGCGCGATATCCTGTCACGTTTGATCTATGGCGCTCGGAACACGGTCGGGATCGCGTTGGTGACAACGTTTTTGTCATTCCTGATCGGTGGTGGTTTGGGATTGGTGGCCGCCATCAACAGATCATGGATCGATCAAGTGCTTAGCCGTGGCGTTGATGTTTTGATGGCGATCCCTAGCTTGATTTTTGCACTGGTTTTGTTGTCGATCTTTGGATCATCGGCGGTGAACCTGATCATGATCATTGCGGTTTTGGACGCAACACGGGTTTTCCGTTTAACACGCTCTGTCGCTGTTAACGTGGTTGTCATGGAGTATGTCGAAGCCGCCCGTTTGCGCGGCGAAGGTTTGGGATGGATCATGCGCCGTGAGATTCTGCCCAATATTATGCCGCCCTTGGTGGCCGAATTTGGGTTGCGGTTTTGCTTTGTGTTTTTGACGATTGCGGCACTGTCCTTCCTTGGGGTGGGTATTCAACCGCCGACGGCCGACTGGGGATCAATGGTGCGCGAAAATGCGTCTCTGATCCAGTTTGCGCAGTATGACCTCAAGGCGGGGTTAACGCCCTTGCTACCGGCCTCAGCCATTGCGCTTTTGACGGTTGCGGTCAACTTTGTTGTCGACTGGTTCTTGCACCACACAAGCGGATTGAAGGACACTCCAAAATGACGAAAAGCGATATTTTGCTGGACATCAAAGGCCTGAAAATCGAAGGCTGGTCAGATGAAAAATGGCATCCCATCATCAAAGGTGTTGATCTGACGCTGCGCCGTGGCGAAGTGATGGGATTGATTGGTGAATCGGGGGCAGGGAAATCCACATTGGGCTTGGCTGCGATGGGCTTTACCCAACCCGGATGTCGGATCACCGGTGGCCAGATCGTGTTTGACGGCGTTGATATGACGACGCTGAGTGATGCGCAGAAACGGCGGTATTGGGGCAATCGGATGACATATGTCGCGCAATCGGCGGCGGCATCGTTCAATCCTGCCCATCGGTTGATTGACCAAACTGTGGCCTCAACCGTTCGGTTCGGGATTTCAAACGAAGCAACGGCCAAGTCGGATGCGCGGACGCTCTATTCTGCGTTGAACTTACCGCATGCTGACACGATTGGGGATCGCTATCCGCATCAGGTGTCAGGCGGTCAATTACAGCGGGTTATGACCGCTATGGCGATGTCGCCACGGCCTGATTTGATTATCTTTGATGAACCCACCACCGCGCTGGATGTGACAACTCAGGTCGAGGTATTGCGTGCAATGCGCAAAATCGTGGAAGAGTTCAACACGGCCGCCATCTATATCACCCATGATTTGGCGGTCGTGGCGCAAATGGCCGACGTGATCAAAGTTTTACGCTTTGGACACGAGGTTGAAGAGGCCGACACACGCACAATGCTTGCTGCCCCGAAAGAGGATTATACCAAATCCCTTTGGTCTGTGCGCGCACTGACCAAACCTGAGCGTCCGGTGCAAGAAAATATTCTGTCTGTGCGAAATGTAAGCGCAAGCTATGGCAAGGTCCCTGTCTTGCACAACGTGTCCATTGACGTTCCGCGCGGATCGACGGTGTCGGTCGTTGGGGAATCAGGATCAGGAAAATCCACAGTGGCCCGTGTGATTACGGGGCTTTTGCCGCCCCAAAACGGGCAGGTGATGTTTGACGGCGATCCGCTGCCACAAGCGTTGAAGGATCGGACAAAAGATCACAAAAAACGCGTGCAGATGATTTATCAAATGGCTGATACGGCTATGAATCCGCGCCAAACGGTGCGCGAAATCATCGGGCGTCCGCTTGAATTTTACTTGGGGCTGACGGGACGTGCAAAAGATGATCGCGTGCGTGAATTGTTGTCATTGATCGAACTCGATGACCGATTTATTGACCGCTTGCCCAGCGAACTGTCGGGCGGACAAAAGCAACGCATCTGCATTGCCCGCGCCTTGGCCGCCGAGCCAGAGTTGATCATTTGCGACGAAGTGACATCCGCTTTGGATCAAATTGTACAAGAGGGAATATTAAAGCTTTTGATGCGGTTGCAGTCGGAACTTAATCTAAGTTACCTTTTCATCACGCATGATATTTCAACCGTACGGGCGATTTCAGACCATGTGGTCGTCATGCAATTGGGTCGTGTCGTCGAACAGGGAACCAAGGACAGCGTGTTCCAACCGCCGCATGATCCCTACACCGATCTGTTGTTGTCATCGGTGCCAGAGATGGACCCTGACTGGCTGAGCAATCTAAAGCTTCCTGAATTAACCTGACCTGCGTCGCATTCGGGATAGTAGATTGAAGGAATCGTGCAAAGATACCTGCACAATGAACATGATGTGAGGGCACAATGAATTTTGGGCTGACCGAAGAACAGGATATGATTGTCAATACAGTGCGCAGTTTCGTGGAAAACGAAATATACCCGCACGAAGATTTGGTGGAGCGCACAGGGAGCGTTCCGCCTGAGATTGC
>RGAJ01000013.1 GCA_009920225.1 Paracoccaceae bacterium | reverse complement strand
TGTTTTGATCCAAGTGACAAGCCCCTTGATCGACATCAGCTGTAACACTTAGGCCTGCGCCAACGCTGTGACATGTTCGGCAATCGCTAACGAAGATGTTAAACCCGGGGACTCAATACCAAGCAGCGTGATGATACGATCATCACGGCGTATGACGAAATCTCCGCCTTCGATTTTCGGTCGGATCCCCACGTAATCGGGCGACAAAGCGCGATCTTGGACATTTGGCCAATAGGATTTGACTGCATCGCGAAACAGATCTTCGGCATCCACATCAACGTCATAGTTCGGCGTATCGATCCAGCGCACATTTGGACCCAATCGGCTTTGTCCATTCAGGTCTAGGGTATAATGGATGCCCAGACCATCCTGTTCCGGAACGGGATAAATCAACCTTTGAAATGGCAGTGATCCAGCGATTGAAAAATAATTGCCTTTCGCAAACAGTGCTGGCGGCTTTGGCGCATCTGGCCAATAAGTCGCGGCCAATTGCGGCGCGCCCAGACCTGCCGCATTGACCACCATATCAACACTCATTTCGAATGCCGCGCCCATGCTGTTGCCCGTAACATGCAAACCCTGCGGTGTTCGCAGAATTTGGGACACACATGTCTGTGTTGACAAAACTGCGCCCATCGCTTCGGCCTCGGCAAGTAGGGAAAACAAAAGACCATGCACATCGACGATACCCGTGGTTGCGGACACCAATGCAGAGGTCGCATACAATTCAGGTTCAAGCGCCATCGCCTGAGCCCCTGAAATCAAATCCAATATCACACCGTTTTGCGCCGCCGTTTTTTGTAACTTTTGCAAAATTCCGTCTTGGGCAGAATTTGTCGCAACGATCAGCTTTTGCGTATTGCGGTGGGGAATGTCATGATCGGCACAATATTGATACATCAGCTGTTTGCCGCGCAGACAAAACCGCGCCTTGGCAGATCCTTGGGGATAATAAATCCCTGCATGAATCACGCCGGAATTTCGGCCGCTGACCTCGGTTCCGATATAGGCGTGCTTTTCAACAATCACAACGTCATAGCCCGCTATTGCCAGCGCCCGCGAACAGGCAAGCCCAACAACACCTGCACCAATCACCATGACCGATTTTGTCATGCAAAACCCCGCTCGTTCATCGCCATGACCATAGGCCACAAACAAACGCCAGTTCAACGAATTTTCGAAACCGCTTTATCGTTTACCTTGTCTGAGATCTTTCATAGGTTAGCGCGGAAAAGACAAAGGGATAGCAAATGACTGATGTATTGCATGCGTTGCCGCGTTCGTTCCATTCAGGTGTCCATTCTGGCATTACCTCGGTGTGTTCGGCACATCCGATTGTGATCAAATCGGCGCTCTTGCATGGGCGGGACACACGTACCCCCGTTTTGATCGAGGCGACCTGTAACCAAGTCAACCAAGATGGTGGATATACAGGCATGACGCCTACCGATTTTCGCGATTTTGTATTTCGCATTGCCGATGAAATTGGATGTCCACGCGAACAGATCATTCTGGGAGGTGACCATTTGGGGCCAAACCCGTGGAAAGACCTGCCTGCGGACGAAGCTATGAACAAGGCAGAGGCCATGATCGTCGCCTATGCACGTGCGGGGTTTACCAAGCTTCATCTTGATACGTCGATGGGATGCGCGGGCGAACCGGTTGCGCTTGACGATGCGACGACGGCTGCCCGTGCCGCAAGATTGGCGGCAGCGGCGGAAACGCAGGCGATGCCTGTACCCCCCGTGTACATCATTGGCACCGAAGTTCCCGTTCCGGGTGGGGCTGATCACGCACTGGACGTGATTGAGTTAACCACGCCTGCCTCTGTCGCTACAACGATCGAAGTGCATCGCAACGCGTTTTTGGAACTGGGTCTGGCCGACGCATTTCGCCGTGTGATCGGCGTCGTTGTCCAGCCCGGTGTTGAATTCGGCCATAGTGACGTTATTCATTTCGATGCCGCAAAGGCCAAGGCCCTTTCAAAAAGCTTGGGCAATTATCCCAATTTGGTTTTCGAAGCCCATTCCACGGACTATCAAACCACCACCAATCTACGCGCGTTGGTGAATCACGGTTTTGCAATTCTAAAAGTTGGACCTTGGTTGACCTATGCGCTGCGCGAGGCTCTGTATGGATTGGACGCGATTGCAGATATTTTGGACGGTCAGTCGCCGCAAAACGAACTGATGACCGCGATGGAAACCGAAATGCAATCTGCGCCAAACAACTGGGCTAAATACTATTCCGGAAGCGAAGTCACACAATTCTTTCAACGTCATTACAGCCTGTCGGACCGCATTCGCTATTACTGGGGGACCGATGGTGCGAAACAGGCCGTTGATCGCGTATTCGCGCGTCTCAAGAACCGCAAAATACCCGCGCCGTTGATTGGTCAATTCTTGGGCGGGCTAAGCGTGCAAGACGATGATCCTGATGCAGAAACGGTTTTGATCCGCGCGGTGCAAGATGTTTTGGCAAAGTATCACGCGGCAATTATCGGTTAGAGGAATTGCATCGCAGACTGCATTAGGTAAACCAAAACTGATATGCCTTGCAGTCCCACTAAACACGTAAAAAGGGCCAGCGTCGCGCCGGCCCTTTTTCGATTTCTTGTAAACTCAGATATGGGCGAGTTCCTGTTCCAAGTCCTTCATCTCAGCCCCGCCTGCCATGAGCCGACGGATATCTTGGCTTTCGATTTCGGCCTTGGGGCCTGATCCAATAACCTGACCCAGTGCCAAGAAAGTGTACCGATCCGCGACAAGCTTTGAATGGATTTCGTTATGCGTGATAAAGATGATCGCAATGTCACCGCGGGCACGCACACGTTTGATGGTTTTCAAAACTTCCATCTGTTGTTTTTGACCCAACGCCGATGTCGGTTCGTCCAAAATCAAAACCTTTGCCCCGAAATAAATCGCGCGCGCAATGGCCAAGGTCTGACGTTGTCCCCCTGACATCGTGCCAACCGCTTGGGTCGGGTCAGAGAAATCAATCCCGATCTTTAGCATTTCATCATGCGCGATTTGGTTCATTTCATCCATGCGCAGAATGCCAAATTTGGACTTCAATTCGCGCCCCATGAAAAAGTTCCGCGTCACGCTCATCAATTGATTGATCGCCAAATCTTGATACACGGTACCAACCCCTGCAGATGCAGCATCGCGGGGATTGCGAAATGTTCGGGCCTTGCCATCGATATAGATCGTACCACTGGTGGGTTGATGAACGCCTGACAAGATCTTGATCAAGGTTGACTTGCCTGCGCCATTGTCCCCCAACAGCGCATGCACTTCACCCGGATACACATCCAGATTGACGCCATTCAACGCCATAAAGGGGCCAAATTGTTTGACGATGTTTTCAACGCGCATATAAGCTTGTTGTGTCATGATCAAATCCCCCCTGTGATACGTTTGCGAATGCGTTCGTTTGCAAACACAGCGGCCAACAACACGGTACCAACGAAGACACGGAACCATGCGCCATCGATCCATGGGATAAAGAACACAGCGTTCGCCACGAGACCAAAAGTCACCGCACCAAAGATCACGCCAACAATCGATCCAAAGCCACCGGTCATCAAAATACCGCCCACAACCGCGATTGCGATGGCTTCGAGCTCTTTGAACATACCCTTGGCCGCGTCAGATGAGTTGGTATCAAACACCTGGCATGTGGCAAAAATTGTCGCACAAAAGGCCGAAAACATGAACAAGCCGATTTTAACGCGATCGACAGGCACACCATTGGCGCGCGCGCTTTCTTTGTTATCACCAGTCGCGTAAATCCAGCTGCCCAATTGCGTTTTTGCCAAAACGAACCATGCAGCGCCCGCAATAATAATGAACCACAGCAACCGCGCATCAAAGCCTGTCACCCACATTTCCATTTTGCGGTTGATGTTCAAAAAGCTTAGGTAATCAATCATCGCAATGGTTTGTTCACGGGTCATATCGCCCGTCATTTCCACACCGGCCGAGATCTTTGTTCCGATCCAGTACCACGCGCTAAAGAACCATCCGAATACTTCGCCCCCCATAAGATCGGCAAACCAGCTCTGTTGTTTGAAATCAGGCAGGCCGGAAACGTTGGTGTTTTGGTTGATCAAACGAAAGCACACTTCGGTTAGACCGCGCAGGAAAAACCAAAAGGCCAAGGTGACAATAAAGCTTGATAGACCAGATCGAACGACAATGTTGCCGATCAACCATCCAAAAGCCAAGGTCATACACAAGGTAATGAGAAACGCCAAAAATGGCGTTGCTTCGCCCATGCCAAAGGGCAGACCCCATTTCATCATCAATGCGATCGACATACCTGCAAAGGCAATCATCGGCCCAATTGACAGGTCAAATTCACCCGCAATCATTAACAAGGCCGCGCCAACGGCAATGATGCCAAGCTGTGAAATAATGGCGATGTTATTCTTTAAACCAAGCGCGTTAAACGCTTTACCTTCGGACGCGACTGCAAGGGCTAAAATGATGATGATCATCACGATGAACGACCCAATTTCTGGGCGTCGAACCATACGTCTTGCCCAAGATTCCCTTTGCAGGCGGTCAGATTCACTCCGTTCCGACATGGTTTCCCCGTTTTATAATTATGAGTTTCTATTTTGAAAACAGGCGGGACAATGCCCGCCTGCCCAGTTCAGACTATGAACTACAAATTAGCGGTTTACACCTGCTTGGCTTGCAACTGAATCTGCGTTTGACGCATCAACAAAGCCTGGGCCTGATGGGATGTTCGCACCTGGCAGCATGCCTGCGTTTGTGTTGTACAGGTGAAGAACGATCACAGGCATATAGCCTTGCAAACGTTGTTGTTGGTCGATGGTGAACGCCGCATCACCCGCTTTGATCATGTTCATGACTTCTGGTGATAGGTCAAAACATGCCAGATGCACTTGTGCGCCAACATCTTTGATCGCTTTGTTTGCGGCCGCACATACGTGTGGACCGACAGCCAAAACGCCATCAATGGATGGATCTGCAGACAATGCAGCCGCTGTACGTGTTTCGATTTGTGTTACGTCGTTTGATACGTCGATCATGTTTAGATCGCCACCAAGACCCGAGAAGTACCCTTCGCAACGGTCAACAAGCGCTGTGTTGAACGCTTCTTGGTTCAAACATAGGCCTTTGGTAACGCCTTCTGCTTTCGCACGCGCACCTGCTTTTTCACCGGCAAGACGCTCTGGCTGACCGACGTGCATCAACGCGCCAACAGCTGCAGAAGATTCAAGACCAGAGTTCATGGTAACAACAGGGATACCTGCATCCGCTGCAGCGCGAATCGCACCGCCCAGCGCATCCGCGTCAGGAAGCGACACGATGATACCATCTGGGTTTGATGCTGCTGCGGCTTCGATCAATTTGGCCATGCCTGACATGTCGCCAGATGGGTCAAAGTTGTATTCAAATTCTGCGCCGATCGCTGCCGCGGCATCACGGCCACCTTTTTCAACGACTGGCCAGAATGGGTCAGTCCCTTGTGTGTGGGTGATCATAACATAGCGTTCTGCGAATGCGGAACCTGCCATAACAGCCATTGCCGCAGTCGCGAGTAGTAATTTTTTCATTGTCTTCTCCCTAATTGTGGCAACGGCCATTTTTTAACAGCTCTTGTCGCCTTTTTCATCAGCGGACCACCCGTTCGATGGTCCGCGATACCGCTAACAAAGCACCAATAGGGAAAGCTGGCAAGAAATTTCTAATTAATCTGACGATTAATTATTTTCCTAAGCCGCCATTTAAATTTTGCTTTTCCAGCCTGCCTCAAAATGAACTGCTTGGCCTGTTTGCGCAGATATTTGCGCAGCTTGCCCCATGCGCACCGCCCAGATGCCATCGATCAAATCAACTTCGGGCGTTCCGCCGTTGCGCACGATTTCCAAGAATTTTTGGTGCTGATAAAACGTAGATCCGTTGTGATCGCCTGCCGCCAAAATCGTTGGATCAACGGGGACCTCTCGTTCAATCGGTCCTTTGGGATCGCGCGGGCTTTCGATGACTTTGGGCGTGGGGGGCGCGCCCAAGGTGTCCACTGGCCAGAACCGCTGAGGTCCGGGGACCAATGCTTCGATCTTGCCAATTGGGCCGATTGCGGAAATCTCTTCTTGATACTTGGATCCTTCGGCGAACATGCACAGTTCCAACATCGCGCGCATACCGTTTTCAAAATCAACAATCACATACCCGTTGTCCCAGATATCCGATGTCTTACCGCCATAGACCTCATCAAGGTGATTTACAGATTGCCCGCCAGAGGCCATCACACGCACAGGATCAGACCCTGTCAACACCCGCATCAGATCAAAGAAATGACAACATTTTTCGACGAATGTGCCGCCGCTGTTTTCGTTGAAACGGTTCCAATCGCCAACCTTTTCCAAAAACGGAAACCGGTGTTCGCGAATGGACAGCATCTTTAGTTCGCCAACTGCATCTTTTAACCCATGACTCAACGCGGTGATCGGCGGCATATAGCGGTATTCCATCGCGACCCAGACAGGGGCCGAATAGGTTTCTTTGAATGTTATGATGCGCTCAATATCGGAAACCGCCGTGAACAAAGGCTTTTCAACCAAAATTGGACGGTGCCGCGAAGTAGAGATTTGTTCCAATTGGGACAAATGCATATGGTTTGGCGATACGATCACCAGACAATCCACATCATCGCGCGACAGCAATTGGTCGATAGAGTCGCAAAACGCGGCATCGGGGGCAAGGCCCGCCGCAATATCGCGCATACTTGCATCGGGTTCATAAATGGCCGTGACCGCTGTATTTGGAAGCAAAGCAATATTTTTCAAATGCTCTTGGCCCATCATGCCACAGCCGATCATTCCGTATCTGGTAACTTCACTCATTTGTTGTCCTATTTAATGCGCGCAACGTATTGCGCCACGTTTGTGTTGATCCAACTGTACGAAAATTCGACAGGGCGATTATTTTGATCCATGCTGGTACGCAAAACACAGATCGTTTGGGTGTGCGGGGCCATTCCGAATTCGTCAGGCGCCCAGTCCGGTACATCACGAAGCGTCAATCGATCCTCGGCCGATGCGATCCAGATATTAAACTTGCGTCGATACATGACATAAAGAGCATCTGACAGATCTTCGGTCGTGGGTTGGCGGCAGACACCCGCGTCTAGAAAGATTTCTTCCAAGACAGCGGGGGTGCCATTTAGATACCGAACACGTCTGATTCGGTGCGCGTTCGGATCACGCGATGAATTGATCCAGTCTTTTGGTTTTTCCGCGGTCCCAATTGACAGCACTTTTGCGGTTGGCAATCCGCCCCCTGCGATCAACTCAACACGAAAGAACGAATAGATGGATGACATCTGCGCCTGCGCTTTGATGTAGTTTCCAGACCCGTGAATGCGTTGAAGCGCGCCTTTGCTTTCCAGATCAGCAAGCGCCTTGCGCAACGTACCAACAGAGATATCAAGCGACTTTGCCATGTCCCGCTCAGGCGCAAGGCGTTCTCCATCCACCAGCCGACCCGCCGCAATATCACGGATCAGCATCTCACTGATTTGCACATATTTCGGTAATGATTGACCTATGGACATTTTCTGACTCATAAAATTGATACACTATTGATTTACATCAAATTGGGTGGTACGCAAGTAGAAAATAACGAACTAGACAGGGACTGCACGCATGACAGTTGTGCCCATTACATCACCAGATTTGGATGCCGTTGAGGTATCATGGTTTTCCGCACTGTGTTCGGACGATTACCAATTCTTGGGCGTACCTGATGGCAATCTCCGGTCATCTTGGGAACATTGCAGCGCCATCGTCAAAGAGGCCGAGGCGCAAGGCTTTCGCAACATCTTGTGCCCATCATCCTATCAAGTTGGCCAAGACACGCTAAGCTTTGTTGCGGGCTGCGCACCCATTACAGAAAACATCAACATGCTGGCCGCGGTGCGGTGTGGTGAAATGCAGCCTATCATGTTGGCCCGCACGATTGCGACGCTGGATCACATGATGAAAGGTCGTTTGACCGTCAATATCATCAGCAGCGATTTTCCCGGTGAAAAAGCGGACAGTTCGTTTCGCTATCAAAGAAGCCGCGAAGTTGTCGAAATTCTAAAACAATCCTGGACCCAAGACGAAATCAACTACCATGGTCAGGTATATAATTTCCAAGGTCTGACAACCGATCCCGCAAGGCCCTATCAAAAGGGCGGGCCGATGCTGTATTTCGGCGGCTATTCCCCTGATGCTTTGGAATTGTGTGGTCAACATTGCGACGTCTATCTGATGTGGCCTGAACCCAAAGACCAAATCGCAGAGCGTATGAAAGCCGCGAACGAAGCCGCAGCGCGTCACAACCGCACCCTCGATTACGGTTTGCGCGTCCATGTGATCGTGCGCGATACCGAACAAGAGGCCAAGGAATACGCCCGCTATATCGCATCAAAGCTTGATGATGAATATGGGCAAGCTATTCGTGAACGTGCCTTGGACAGCGGATCATTGGGTGTGTCGCATCAATCGAAAAACCGCGATTTGGCGGATTTGGACGGTTATATCGAACCCCACCTATGGACAGGCGTCGGACGTGCGCGGTCTGGGTGCGGGGCGGCCTTGGTCGGATCGACAGACCAAATCCTTAGCGAATTGGAAACCTATCAGAAAATGGGCATTCGGGCATTTATCCTGTCTGGATATCCGCATCTTGATGAATGCAAACACTTTGGATCTCGGGTTTTGCCACAGATGAAAACATGCTCGTTGCCGCATGCATACGGTCGGGTTCCGGCTGAAACACCAATGACGCCCTTGGGCGCAGGAGAACGGAAATAATGGAACGCGTATCGATCACTAAATCATTGGATTTTTCGCGCATCGTTTATGGGCTGTGGCGCTTGGGCGATGACACAAACACCGCCCCAGACCACGTGCGCAACAAAATAGCGGCCTGTTTGGACCAAGGTATCACCACCATGGACCAAGCCGACATTTATGGCGGCTATATGGCCGAAGAAATCTTGGGCAATGCGCTGCGTGGTTCTGACCTGCGCAACAAGATCGAGATCGTTACAAAATGCGATATCGTGGCCCCTGTTGGCCGCTATGCGGATGCCCGTGTGAAATACTATGACACCAGCCGCGCGCATATTTTGGCGTCTGTCGATCATTCCTTGCGTTTGATGGGCATCGATCACATTGATCTGTTGTTGATCCATCGCCCCGATCCAATGATGGATCACCATGAAACGGGTGCCGCCTTGGATGAGGTGATCGCGTCTGGCAAGGTTCGCAGCGTCGGCGTATCGAACTTTCGCCCGTGGGATTGGGAATTGCTGTCATCAGCAATGAAAAATCCACTTGTCACCAACCAAATCGAACTTAGCGTTTTGGCGCATCAGGGGTTCACAAACGGTGATGTGGCATTCCACCAACGCAACGCAGTGCCCATGATGGCATGGTCACCTTTGGCAGGTGGTCAGCTGTTCAGCGGCGGCTATGACACGGTCACAGCAACGTTGAAGCGCATTGCGGCGGATCGTGGTGTTGACATGTCGGCGGTTGCGGTTGCGTGGCTTTTGGCGCATCCGTCGAAGATTTTGCCGGTCATGGGAACCAATAACATTGATCGAATTGCAACCCTTTCCACCGCATGTGATGTGAAACTAGACCGTCAAGAATGGTACGAGATTTACACCGCTGCCCTAGGTAACGAGGTGCCATAATGGGACAAGCTTTAGCGAAAGAATATCCAGTGGATAACAAAGTTTTATTTCGTCAGGCTTTGGGGCAATTTGCAACAGGTGTTACCATCGTCACAGCCCAAGGGCCAAATGGCCCCATGGCAATTACGGCGAACAGCTTTAATTCCGTGTCCTTGGATCCGCAGCTGGTCTTGTGGTCATCTTCCAAAGATTCAAAACGCTATCCCGTGTTTTCCACCGCACAGCACTATGCGATCCATATCCTGTCAACAGATCAAATCGATCTGTGCAAACGGTTTGCAAAGGCGGCTGATGATTTTTCGGGGGTTGACTGGTCCCCGTCGTTACATAATGTTCCGCTTATCAACGGCTGTCTTGCGCGGTTTGAATGCGGCCTATCTGCGCATCATGATGGCGGTGATCATACGATCATCGTGGGGCAAGTTCATAATTTTGAAATAAACGCAGGGAATCCTTTGATTTTCGCACAGGGGGATTTCCTGAAGTAACATCACCGTCAAAACGCAACTGCGCATTCATGCGCAAAGGGAGGAACGCGTTTGAAGACACTATTATTGGGGATTTTGTCCCCACTGGCATTTGTGAATACCCTTGCGGGCACCATCGGAAAGCGTATTTCGGTGGTGGCTATTGCATTGATGGTGGCCGTGACGTTGTTACAGGTGTTTTGCAGATATATCTTGAACAACGCCCTGCCTTGGCCTGACGAAGCTGCGCGGTTTTTAATGTTGTGGTTGACGGGATTGATGGGCCCCATCGCACTGCGACAAGGTGGGTTTGTCGCGATTGAAACGCTTCACCAATTCTTGGCGCCCGTTGTTCTTCGGACTTTATCGATTGTTTTGCTGATCATGATGTTGATCGTTTTGACATTTGCCATCAAACTGGGGTGGAACCATGTGAATTCTGGCTGGTTGTTTGCGTCATCGTCCCTGCGCATTCCGTTGGATTGGATTGGGTACAAGATCGTCAAATTAAAATTGGCTTGGATGTACATGTCTTTATTCGTTGGTGTTGTCCTGATGACGCTGGTCACGGTGGAACTTTTGTTGCGCCAATTCATTGACGTTTTGGGGGGGCGCGACCAATTACCCGTGATCCCAGTTGTCGCCCAAAGCCAAGGAGCAGAATGATGTTGGTCTGGTTTCTACCCGTCTTCTTGGTATTCCTTCTCATTGGCTTGCCGGTATTTTTCGCGCTTTTGATCGCGCCGGGTGCCTTGTTGTGGCTCAACGGCCAAGAACGCGACATCGCGTTGCTATACCGCAATGTGTACAACGGCATGGACAGCTTTCCCTTGATGGCGATCCCGTTTTTCATGTTGGCGGGTGAATTGATGAACCGTGGCGGGATCACCGAACGCCTGGTCGAATTCGCCCAAGCGATGATGGGCCATCTGCGCGGCGGCTTGGCCCATGTGAACATTCTGTCGTCGATGTTGTTTGCTGGCCTGTCAGGGTCAGCGGTTGCCGATACATCTGCGCTTGGATCCATGTTGATCCCCGCGATGGAAAAACAGGGCTACACCCGCCGTTTTTCTGCGGCCATTACAGCGGCAAGTTCGGTAATCGGCCCGATTATTCCACCCTCTGGCATTATGATCATCTACGCCTATGTTATGGGCGAAAGCGTTGCAGCGCTCTTTTTGGCAGGGATCGTACCGGGTATTTTGGTCGGCATTGGGTTGATGTTGGCAGTAAAGGTCATGGCCGACAAATATGATTTCCCCGTGGCAAGCCGCAAATACACGTGGTCCGAACGCGGGGGTGCCAGCCTCAAGGCATTTTTCCCATTGATGACCCCTGTCATTATTCTGGGCGGTATTTTGGGCGGCATCTTTACCCCGACCGAGGCCGCAGCCGTCGCCGTGGGATATGCCATGTTCATCGGTCTGTTCGTGCTGCGCACCTTACGACTGTCTGATCTGTCTGATGTCTTTGCACGCTCTGCGATGACGTCTGCAGTGGTTTTGTTGTTGGTTGGGGCGGCTATGGCCTTTAAAACCGTGGTCAGCCTAAGCCACGCGCCAGAAACGCTTGCCCATTGGATCTTGGGTCTGTCAGACAATCCGCTGGTCTTGTTGTTGCTGATCAACCTGTTGCTTTTCGCGGTTGGTATGTTCTTGGATGCAGGTCCGGCGATCATTATCCTGGGGCCGATCCTTGCGCCAATTTTTGTTGATTTGGGTGTTCACCCCGTTCATTTCGCGATCATCATGAGCGTGAACTTGACCGTGGGTCTGGCCACCCCCCCCATGGGCTTGGTGCTCTTTGTTGCGTCGTCGGTGTCCGGCGAACGTGTCGAAAGCATCGCGAAAGCCATTATTCCATTCCTACTGGTCGAAGTTGCCGTGATCTTTTTGATCACGTTTATTCCGGCCATTTCGATGACAATTCCCCGTCTGACGGGGTTTGTGAATTAACCCATTGCAAACCAGGGAGGTATGATATGCTAAAGGGTACTCTTAAGTCACTGGCGACAGCAGCATTGCTGGCAACCAGTGCAATCGCGGCCAATGCTGCGGATTTCACAATCCGTGCGACCGCAAACTCAAATGAAAACGACGAAGACTATGACGGTCTAGTTGTCTTTAAAAACTATGTTGAATCTGCATCAAACGGTGCAATCGCCGTTGAATTGTTCATCGGTACGCAACTGTGTTCAAACGGTGCAGAATGTTTGCAAGGTGTTGCTGATGGCTCCATCGACGTATACATTTCGACATCTGGCGGTGCGGCAGGTATCTTCCCATACGTTCAAGTATTGGACCTTCCTTACCTGATGGCAGATGACCGCGTTGCAGAACATGTTCTGTCAGGCGATTTCACACGCACAATGCGTGACATGGCATTGGCAGATTCAGGCGACAAAATCCGTCTGATGACAATTGGTAACACAGGCGGTTGGCGTAACTTTGCGAACACAAAACGCCGTGTTCAAAAACCAGAAGACCTATCAGGTCTGAAAATCCGTACAGTTGTAGCCGACCTTCCACAAGAATTGGTCAAAGCACTGGGCGCGTCTCCGACACCAATTCCATGGCCAGAGCTGTTCACATCGATCCAAACTGGCGTTGTTGACGGTTCTAAAAACGGTATCACCGACATCATGGGCATGAAATTCCCAGATGCAGGTCTGCAATACGTCACATTGGACGGTCACGCCTACATGGGTGCATTGTGGTGGATGTCAAACGACAAATTCATGGCGATGCCTGAAGGCCTACGTACAGTTGTCGTAGACGGCTTTGCCGAACTACAGCAGGCAACTTTTGCGTCACCAAAGCGTAAATCAATCCAAGCCTACGCAGACTTCGTCGCGGGCGGCGGTGATCTATACGTTCCAAGCCCCTCTGAAAAAGCAGCGTTCAAACAAGCTGCTGCACCTGTATACGATTGGTTCAAAGCAAACGTAGACGGCGGCGACAAGATCTTTAACGCATTGACAGACGCTGTTGCGGCCGCCGAAGGCGACATCAACGCAGGTCGTGCAAAAGACATTCAATAAACGAACCGATGGCGCCCTTTGGGGCGCCATTTCAACGAAACGGGTACATCCAAACCCTGTAATCGTCGATTAGGACATGCGCTTTTTCAATCTGCTCAGGCGTCATCTTTTTAATCACTTCTTCCTGACTGATCGCCGCATCGGGGTCTCCGCCGATGGTGGACAAAACATACCACATGTAGGCACGCATCAAATCGGGCGCGGGCATGCCCAATCCGACCTCATAATACCACCCAACACCCGATTGCGCCCCTGGGTGACCTTTCATGGCAGAACGCAAGTACCAATCAAACGCGCGTTCGTAATCCTGATCAACGCCCAATCCCATTGCATACATGACGCCAATCAATTCCTCGGCATCGGCGTTTCCAGATCGCGCCGCGGGCCACAATGCGTCGCGCGCTTCCTTGAATTTACCGTCTTCCATCCAATCACGTGCCTGTTCAATATCCGCGCAAACCGCGATGGGGAACAGCGCGACGGCCAACGCCATGCTCATTCGTTTCAGCATTTCATCATCCTGATTTTATCCTGCCTTTTCATGTCATCAGCCTATGCAGGTGAAACACGTTTGTCACCGTCTGATTTCCATTATGCAGACCCTAAAAAGGCAAAAATCGGCCAATTGCTGTTTTATGACAAGATCCTTTCGGGCAACCAAAACATCAGCTGCGGCACGTGTCACCATCACGATTTCGGCAGCAGCGATGGCCAAAGCCTTGGCATTGGCGAAGGCGGGTCAGGCATGGGCAAAAACCGCACCGCAGGTGTTGGTGCGGATCGCATCAAAAAACGCATCCCACGCAATGCAACAGGCCTGTGGAATATCGGGCACAAGTCCATTCGAAACCTGTTTCACGATGGCCGGCTTGAGGTCAGCGATCTGTACCAAAACGGATTCAATTCCCCTGCCGAAGAATGGCTGCCAGACGGATTAGACACAATCGTCGCGGCCCAAGCGATTTTCCCAATGGTCGCCCAATTTGAAATGGCGGGAAACCCGAA
>RGAJ01000120.1 GCA_009920225.1 Paracoccaceae bacterium | reverse complement strand
ACGAAATATTTTTACAAATACCAGAGAGTCTTCCATGCAAATTCTGCATAATCTTTACAAATGTTCCTGAAATGTTCTTTTGTGTATTATGTCGGAATTGAGCCCCAAAATTAAAGATCCCTTTCGTCTGCGTGGCACGGCGCAAAACCCGAAATCTCGGTTTGATGCACATGCGCGTGTGACCGAAAGCGATGATTGGTTTGATCCCCTTGAGGGGGTAACCACATCACGCGCCGAGGTTGCGCAGGAACAGGCGCGTTCGATCATCACATATAATACCTCGCCAGATTTGCCGTTTGATCGGTCAATCAACGCCTATCGCGGGTGTGAACATGGCTGTATTTATTGCTTTGCGCGACCATCGCACAATTTTTTGGATTTGTCGGCGGGCCTTGATTTTGAAACAAAATTAATTGCGAAGCCAAATGCGGCGGCGGTGTTGCAACGTGAGCTGGCAAAACCGTCATATGTCGTGCGGCCCATTGCGATTGGCACGAACACCGACCCGTATCAACCGATTGATCACACCTATCAGATCACGCGCGAAGTGATCGAAGTCTTGCAGCGCGCAAAGCATCCCGTCGCGATTGTGACCAAAGGGGCCTTGATCACGCGTGATATTGATCGTCTTGCGCAAATGGCGCAAGATAACTTGGTGCGTGTGGGCGTGTCTATCACGACGCTTGATCCAAAACTGTCGCGTTTGATGGAACCACGCGCGCCGGCCCCCAATGTTCGCTTGAAAACAATTGAACGCCTTGCCGAAGCGGGCATTCCCGTGCGCGTGATGGCCTCGCCAATGATCCCGGCATTAACGGATCACGAACTCGAACGGATCCTTGCGGCGGGCAGGGACGCAGGCGCATCATCGGCCAGCTGGATCATGCTGCGCTTGCCGCGCGATGTCGCGGATTTATTTGTCGATTGGTTGCGTCGCCATTTTCCCCATCGGGCCGAACGTGTCTTGGGCCATATCCGCGATATGCATGACGGTCGCCTGTATGATCCGCAATTTGGCAAACGTATGCGGGGCAGTGGGCCTTATGCCGAGTTGGTTGAGTAGAGGTTTCAGGTGGCAATAAAAAAGCTTGGGCTCGCCCATCGCGTGCCCAAGCTGAATTGTGATCTGTTCCAACCGCCGCGCAAGTCATCGGATCAGTTGGATTTTTTTGACAATTAATCGCGATTGCGGCGGCCGCGACGTGCACGGGGTTCGGCGGCATCGCTACCTGTTCCGTCAGAGGCGGATGTGAAGGGCCCGATTTTTTCAACGATCTCTTCAAGCGTTGGCGCGGCACCTTTGGGCGTATTTTCCAACGCCGCACGCATTGACGTCAAATGCGTAGGCATCGTGCCACAGCATCCGCCGATAATTTTTGCACCGGCATTGCGGGCCATCACGGCGTAATGTGCCATCAATTCGGGCGTCCCGTTATAACAGATGTGACCATCCACATATTGCGGAATACCTGCATTGCCTTTTGAAACAATCGCCTGTGCAGGGCTTTCTGCGGCAAATCCCAAAACGGTGCGCAAAATATCCGCAGCCCCCGTGCCGCAGTTCGCACCAAAAGCCACAGGCGCATTCGGGATATTTGCGACCATCTCGACCATTGCTTTTGATGTGACGCCCATCATGGTGCGCCCTGCGGTGTCAAAGCTCATTGTGCCGACCCATGGCAGATCGACTTTGGAAAATGCTTCTGCCGCGGCAAGGTATTCTTCGGGCGCGGAAATTGTTTCCAACCACAAGACATCTGCGCCGCCTTCTTTTAGGCCCTCGGCTTGTTCATGGAAAATCTCAACCGCATCGGCATGCGACAGCGATCCAACCGGCTGCATAATGTCACCTGTTGGACCGACAGATCCGGCAACAACAACCGCGCGACCCGCTTTGTCTGCAACCTCACGCCCCAGTTCGGCAGAAATGCGCGACAATTCGCGGGCGCGGTGGCCGGCATTGTGCAATTTCAATCGCGACGCGTTTCCGCCAAAGCTGTTGGTTAAAAACAGATCACTGCCTGCATCTACCGCCATTTGATACAGTTTCGTGATATTTTGCGGATGTGTTTCATTCCAGAATTCGGGCGCATCGCCAGATTCCAATCCCATTGCGAACAGGTTTGTGCCTGTCGCACCATCTGTCAAAATCCAATCGCGGGTCGCGAGCATGTTTAAAAAAGCGTTTGTCATATCGCCACATTTATCCTCATATTTTCCAAGCCCGTGCCATGTTTTGAACCGGAAGGCAAATTCATAATCTTCACACAGATTATGAGTTTCGCGATAGAACGCCGCAAATATAACGAACAGGGCATTTTGTTTGCACGCGCGGCAACGCATCCCTTGCCCTTTTGCCATTCTTGCCCTAAGAGAAGCGGCAACTTAGCCAAGAAAGTGATCCAATGGCGCGCCGCACAAAAATATACGAAGGCAAAGCGAAAATCCTTTACGAAGGTCCAGAACCAGGAACCCTCGTGCAATATTTCAAGGATGACGCAACAGCGTTTAACGCAGAGAAAAGAGATGTGATTGAGGGCAAGGGCGTTCTCAACAACCGTTTGTCTGAATTTTTCATGCTTGGGCTTCAAGCTGTTGGCATTCCAACGCATTTTATGAAGCGTCTGAACATGCGTGAACAATTGGTGCGCAGCTGTGAAATCATCCCCCTTGAGGTGATTGTGCGCAACTATGCAGCCGGATCAATGTCCAAGCGTTTGGGCATAGAAGAGGGCACGCAATTGTCCCGCCCCGTCGTCGAATATTGCTACAAGGACGATTCTTTGGGCGATCCGCTGGTCAGCGAAGAACATATTGCGGCCTTTGGTTGGGCAAGCCAACAAGACATGGAAGACGTCTTGTCCCTTGCATTGCGCGTCAATGATTACCTGTCTGGTGTCATGTATGCGGTTGGTATTCGCTTGGTCGATTTCAAAATCGAAATTGGTCGCGTCTACGAAGGTGATTTCCAACGTTTGGTTATCGCAGACGAAATCAGCCCAGACAGCTGCCGTTTGTGGGATATCGAAACAGGTCGCAAACTTGACAAAGACGTGTTCCGTCGTGATCTTGGATCGTTGACCGACGCCTATTCCGAAGTTGCGCGTCGTTTGGGCATCTTGCAATCATCAAATATCACAACGGCCCCAACGGTCGTGAAGTAACGTCACAAACCATAGGAACAGAATATGAAAGCCCGTGTTTATGTTATGCTGAAAAACGGTGTTTTGGACCCACAAGGGGCCGCCGTACAACATGCGCTTGGCGCTTTGGGGTTTGATGGCGTCAGCGGCGTGCGTCAGGGCAAAGTGATCGAATTGGATTTGGCAGGCACCGACGCAGATGCCGCCAAAGCCCAAGTGACCGAGATGTGCGAAAAACTTTTGGCGAACACGGTTATCGAAAACTATTCTATCGAGATCGTCTAATGCGCGCGGGTGTTGTAGTCTTTCCAGGATCAAACTGTGACCGCGACATGGCGGTTGCGCTTAAAAACGCCGGGTTCGATGTATCGATGATCTGGCACAAAAACACCGATCTGCCCTCGGGTCTTGATGTTATAGCAATTCCGGGCGGGTTTTCGTTTGGAGATTACCTGCGCGTCGGTGCTATTGCGGCCCGTTCGCCAATTTGCCAATCCGTGATCCGTTTCGCAGATGCGGGCGGCTATGTGTTTGGCGTGTGTAATGGGTTCCAAGTATTGACCGAAACAGGTCTTTTGCCGGGTGCGTTGTTGCGTAATGCCGGATTGAAATATGTGTGTCGCCATGAATCCCTGACCGTGCGCAGCACAAATTCTGCCTATACAGGCGGGTACAGCGCCGGACAGCAGATCACGGTACCGATTGCGCACCATGACGGCAATTACAACCTTCCCCAAGATGACGTAGCGCGTTTGTTCGACGAAGACCGCGTTGCCTTTACCTATGACAACAACCCCAATGGGTCTGTTGCAGATATTGCAGGCGTTTTGTCAGAAAACCGCCGCGTTTTGGGAATGATGCCCCATCCTGAACGTCTTGCCGAAGAGGCCCATGGCGGGACAGATGGTAAGCCATTTTTTGCCAATCTGTTTGATCAGTTCGTCAGCGCCTAACGCTTGCGAAAAAACAGGCTATACTGGGCGACAGAATGGAAAATTTGCGCCCCGAATCCCTGAGTGATGTCACCACGCCAATCGCGTCGTCGAATTGGCGTGCGCGCCTGGTCTCGGGTGTTTTGTTGGTTGTGGCCTTTGCCACGCTCTATCTCACAAATGCGATTTTGACAGAGCGCTTTACCCAAAGCACGGCAAATCGTGCTGAATTGCGCTTGGCGCTCTACGGGTCGAACTTGCAAAGCGAGCTGCAAAGAAACTCAATCGTGCCGCAGCTTTTGGCGCGCGACCCTTCGCTGATCTCGGCGCTGAATTCGAATGATTTTACCCAGACTTCCCAACGCTTGATCAGCTTTGTCGATGAAATCGGGGCGGCGTCATTGTCTTTGCTGGATCGCGATGGGCGTACGGTGGCCTCGACCGAACGGGTGAATATTAGCAAATCACATCGGGAAAAGGGATATTTCATCGACGCTGTGCGCTCTGCCAATACCGTATTTAGGGTGGTGGAAAAGGAAACTGGCGGCTTTGGGTTTTATTATTCCCGCCGCGTCGATGATCAAGGCCAAGTGATTGGCGTCATCTTGGTCGAAGTTGATCTGCAGAAATTTGAACGCGCGTGGGCCGGCATATCAGAGGCGGTGTTTGTCACCAACTCCGAAGGTATCATCACGCTGTCCACCGAACCCAAGTGGCGCGGCATGTCAGAGGATCAGGCCATCGCGCTTCAATCCCCTGAAAGCGCTTTGGATCGGGCGTTGCGCATGACCACCGACTGGGGCGATAGCCCGTTTAATGCCTATGTCGCAGGCCAAGCGGTGATGCGGATCCAAGGGCGCATCCCGTTTCGGGGATGGCAAATCACCACCTTTACCGCGTATTCCAGCGTGCGCGAGCGTGTGAATGCAATTTTAGCGTTCGAAATCATGATCTTCGCGGTTCTTTTTGCGGTGGGTTTTTATTACACGAGCCGTCGAAATGCGTCCAAAGTGATCTTTTTCCAACGTGAAAGCCTTGCCCTTCGGGATCTAAACGCGCGTTTGCATCGTGAAATTGCCGAACGCGAGCGGATGGAAAAAACGCTTCAGGTTGCGGAACAATCGCTTGCCCAAAGTTCGAAATTGGCGGCATTGGGTGAAATGGCCGCAGCTGTCAGCCATGAATTGAACCAACCTTTGGCGGCCATGAAAACCTATCTTGCGGGGGCTGGTCTGTTACTGCGCCGCAATCGGCCAGACGAAGCCATGGTTGCCTTTCAGCGTATGGATGATTTGGTTGAACGCATGGGGGCCATCACGCGGCAATTAAAATCACATGCCCGAAAAGGTGCCGAAAAGTTCAGCCCAATCGACATCGCGGCCGCATTGGATTCTTCGATTTCGATGATGGATCCCCAATTTCGGTTGTCTAAAATCAAATTGACCAAGATTTTGCCAGATGAAGATGTCTTTGTGATGGGGGATCGCATGCGTTTGGAACAGGTGTTAATCAACCTGTTGCGAAATGCGCATGATGCCGTCAAAAACGAAACCCATCCTGAAATCGAAATCATCCTAAATCGTGGTAATGTCGTAACGTTAAGCGTTCGGGATAATGGTCATGGAATCAGTGACTTGGAAAACCTTTTTGAACCATTCCAGACCACCAAAGCGCCCGGTGACGGGGTCGGGTTAGGCTTGGCCATTTCGTCAGGAATTATCAAGGATTTGGGCGGCCGACTAACCGCGCGAAACGCCGAAAATGGTGGTGCGGTTTTTGTGATTGAAATGCCTATTTTTAACCAACACGGGATCTCAGAGAACCCGATTGAAGCAGCAGAGTAGCACATATGAGCAAAGCAATGAAAATCGCCATCGTCGATGATGAAAAAGACATGCGCCTGTCGATCACACAATGGTTGGCGCTATCGGGATATGATACCGAAAGCTTTGCAACAGCGACGGATGCGCTGGCGGCCATCGGACCTGATTATCCGGGTATCGTCATTACCGATATCCGCATGCCCGGAATGGATGGCATGCAATTCCTGCGCGCATTAATGAGCCGCGACAGCACGATACCGGTGATCATGATCACCG
>RGAJ01000119.1 GCA_009920225.1 Paracoccaceae bacterium | reverse complement strand
GAAAAAATTCCACGCGAACTGGAAGAGGCCGCTTTTGTCGATGGCGCGTCGCGCATCTACACCTTGCGCCGTGTTGTTTTGCCCTTGGCGGTTCCTGGCCTGATCGTTGTCGGCGTCGCCGTGTTCATCGGGGCCTATGCACAACAATACCTGTTCGCAATCACATTCAACCAAACACGCGAATTACAACCATTACCTGCGGGTTTGAATGAATTCATCGGTTACCAATCGGTGAACTGGAACGAAATGATGGCTGCCGCATTGGTCGGGGTTTTGCCCGTCATGGTCATCTTTCTGTTCTTACAAAAGTACCTCGTCGCAGGCCTCACGGCAGGCGCGGTAAAAGAATAAATGTTCAATCTAGGGAGAAAAGAGATGAAACATTTGAAACCAATCGCACTGGGTGCCGCATTACTGGCCTCAACTGCGATGTCCGCACAAGCAGAAGAACTGCATTTCATCATGTGCGGTGGCGAAGTTCGTGAAGCAGACCAAAAAGTGATCGATACCTTTATCGCGGAAAACCCCGGTGTTACCGTCAATATGGAAGCGGTTCCATGGGGCACATGCCAAGATAAATCGTTGACATTGGCCGCGGCGGGCGACCCCCCCAGCGTTTCCTATATGGGGTCACGCACATTGCGCCAGTTGGCGAATAATGGTTTGATCGTGCCTGCGAACATCAGCGATGAAGCAAAAGGCCAATACCAAGACGGCGTTTTGAACACGGTGACAATCAAAGGTGTTCAGTGGGGCTATCCACACGCATTTTCAACCAAAGGCTTGTACATCAACTGTGATCTGGTCGCTGCCGCAGGCAAAGAATGCGTCGCGCCTAAAACATGGGATGAAATGTACGACCTCGCCAAAGCGATCAACGACAACACGGACGCAGCTGGCGTTGGGTTGGCAGGTAAAGATTTCGACAACACGATGCACCAATTCCTAAACTACCTCTATTCAAACGGTGGTGTGGTGATCGATCCTGCGACAGGCGAAAACAAGTTGGACAGCCAACAGACACGCGAAACATTGGCGTTCTATGGCAAACTTGTTGATGTTGCCCAAGAAGGCCCAACCGCATGGGAACGTGATCAGCTGAAAGACCTGTTCAACGACGGCAAAATCGGCATGTACATCAGCGGTCCTTGGGGTCGTGGTCAGCACAAAGAAACCATCAACCAATTGGTTGTTCCGGTTCCTGCAGGCCCATCCGGTCAATCTGGTACAATCCTGATCACCGACAGCTTGGCCGTATTCAAAGGCACAGGCCACGAAGAATTGGCACATAAACTGGCCCAAGCCTTGGCATCAGGCGATGCACAATATGATTTGGACAGCAGCTGGGGTCTGACACCTATCATGAAATACGAAGAGCTCGGCGTGGCAGCACCATACTACAAGGGTGATGCATTCTGGGAAGTCTTCACAGGTGGCATTTCCACAGGTGGACCAGAGCCATTGGTCGAAGATTTCAAATCGCTACAAAGCGTTTTCACCAACATGGTCCAAGGTATCATCCTGAAAGAGGACACTGTTGACAACTTGGTTACCATCGCTGGCGAAGAGCTAGACGAAGCACTGTAATCCTCCCTAGGTGGCCCGAAAGGGCCACCGCCTAACCACAAAGGACAGACAAAGTGGCGACGCTTGATCTAAACTCAATCTCAAAATCATTCGGTACAGCTAAGGTGTTGCACAACATTGACCTTGCGATCAAAGACAAGGAATTTGTTGTTTTTGTGGGCCCATCGGGCTGTGGCAAATCCACGTTGTTGCGGATTATCGCGGGTCTAGAAGAAGCCACATCAGGTCAGATCGTGATTGATGGAATTGACGTGAGCGCCGATCATCCCGTTGATCGCGGCATTTCGATGGTGTTTCAATCCTACGCCTTGTATCCGCACCTGTCTGTTTATGAAAACATAGCCTTTCCCTTGCGCGTGCAAAAAATGCCAAAGGCCGAAATGGACGATCGCGTCCAAAAGGCGGCGGGCATTCTGCAACTGACCGACAAGTTGTCATTAAAACCGGGCCAGCTGTCTGGCGGCCAACGTCAACGTGTTGCGATTGGTCGGTCAATCGTGCGCAACCCGAAAATTTTCCTGTTTGATGAACCTCTCTCAAACCTTGATGCTGCGCTGCGTGGCGATATGCGGGTCGAACTTAGCCAGCTTCACCGCGACTTAGACGCCACAATGGTATATGTGACACACGATCAGGTCGAGGCCATAACAATGGCAGATCGTATCGTTGTTTTAAACGGTGGGGTCGTCGAACAATTTGGCACCCCGATGGAGTTATATCATCACCCCGCCACCAAATTCGTGGCCACATTCATTGGCCAGCCCAACATGAATTTGGTTCCCGCCAAAGTTACCGCCGCATCTGCCACCAACATCACCGTTGAATTCACGACAGGTGTCACAATGACCCTGCCCGTGGATGGATCAACAGCATCGGTCGGGGAACAGGTTGACGTTGGGATTCGCCCCGAAAACGTATCACTTGACGGAACGGATGGTTTGCCGTTTGTGATCAACGTTTTGGAACGCCTTGGCGGGACAAGCATTTGCTATGGCTACACAGGGGACGCATCGCAAAAATTCTGCGCCACCCTGCCTGGAGATGTCAAAGTTGAAGAAGCCCAAGAAATACGACTGACCATAAATCCAGCTGACTGCCATGTCTTTGGTGCTGACGGAAAGGTCTTGCGCCGACTAAAAGCACCAGCCATCTAAGGGACACGCGATGCGCATAGTTACATCAGGAATTGGGCTTCGGGCGGGACACGTCCTGCAGTTGATGTGTGACATCATGCCAGAAGCCAAAGTGGTGGGATATTACGATCCTCAACCGACGCATCTGGATATGATCGGGACCGATACGCCCAGGTATGAAACGATCCAAGAGATGCTGACAGACACTTCCCCTGATTTGTTCTTTGTTGGTTCACCAAACGAATTTCACCTTGAACAAATCAAACTTGGGCTCGAAGCAGGCGTTCGTATTTTTGCCGAAAAACCGGTCGTTGTGTCGATGGAAGAAAGCTTTGCCTTGGCCAAGCTATTGGCCCAATACGGATCGGACCGCGTTATGGTTGGGCTTGTTCTGCGCTATTCGCAGCATATGGTTGATCTGCGCCACGCCCTGTCCCAGGGGGTGCTTGGGCCCATCACCTCATTGGAAGCCAACGAACACATCGCCCCCTATCACGGCGCATTTTTCATGCGCGATTGGCGCCGTATGGCGCATCATTCTGGTGGGTTTATGTTGGAAAAATGCTGTCACGATCTGGACCTGTACAACATGGTCACGGCATCACGCCCGTCGCGTGTGGCAAGCTTTGGTGCACGTCGGTCATTCATTCCGCAGCATGCAAGCATGAACAACGCCGAAACCGAAATCTTTCATCGCAAGAAATCCGTCTGGAATTCCGTTGATGATCCGTTCCACAGTGATGGCGACATCATTGATTGCCAAACCGCACTGTTAGAATTTGAAAGCGGCGCATCGATGACATTTCACACCAATCTTAACGTGCCTGACGAACATCGTCGATTCTGTGTGATGGGTGCGCATGGTATGGCAGAAGGGGACTTTGTGCGTGGCTATCTCAAGGTGACGCGCCGCGATGGAACCGTCTTTGCCGATCATGACTATACCAAAGGGGATTTGGCAAAGGCCGGGCATCATTACGGGGCCGACCATTTGATGGTGACGGATATTGTTCGCTTTTTGCGCCAAGAAACCGATCACTTGCCCGTGGGTGTCGTTGATGCGCTTGAAGCCGGAATAGGTGCACTTGCCTTGGATCAAGCCCGCAATTCTGGGCAGGTCGTTGATCTAACAGATATCTGGTCGCGCTTTGATCAGTACAGGCTACGAGGATAATATGATCCACACACCACAAACCGAACTGGGGCTGCAAATGGCCCAAGAGGTAGGTGAAATCACTGATGTGGTTGTTCGTCGGTTGCGCTCTCTTCCCGACGATAACCCCTCTATCACGCAGTTGGCACGCAGCAAGGCAATTTACACAATCGCGCGCGGATCCTCGGACGCGGTCGCTTGCGTGTTGGCTTATGAATTTATGCGCGAATTGCACGTGCCTGTGACATCGCTGCCGCCGTCTGTGTTTTCACTGCACGATGGGGTGGATTTGGCTGACAGCGGTATCTTGGTGATTTCCCAATCCGGCGCCAGCGATGATTTGGTACGATCCGCAACGGTTTCAAAAAAATGCGGGGCGTCGGTGGTTGGAATCACCAACCACCCAAAATCCAAAGTCGAAGCCGCCGCCGATGCGACAATCGCCATTGATGCCGGCCCCGAACTGGCCGTCCCCGCAACCAAGACCGTTGTGGGCGGGATCGCTGCCGGAATGGCTTTGTTGGCAAAGATCAAACCGGAATACATCACCGCATGCGACGCCACAGCCCGCGTCTTTGAACAGATTGATGGACGCAACCACCCTGCACACCGTGCGATGGTGTCTGGTCTGTTGCGGGCGCAAAACGTCTATGTGATTGGCCGCGGCGCAGGATTAGGCGCAGCGCAGGAAATCGCCCTAAAGCTCAAGGAATGTTGTGCACTTCATGCGGAAGCTTATTCATCATCAGAGGTGCTTCATGGTCCGTTGCAATTGGTGACCAAACCTTTGACCATTGTGATGATTGATACGGGCGAGTCCGAAATCCAAAACAGCCTGAACACAGCCCAAGATCGGTTTACAGCAGCCGGTAGCGATTTTTATCGTGTTTCACCCGCTGATTTTGGCGTGACCGGTGTCGTTCCAGCCGCTGGGGCAGCTGTTGCGATTGCGGCTCTATACCCTGTCATTCGCGACGTGGCGGTATCCTTGGGTCTGGACCCAGATAAGCCTGCGACACTTTCAAAGGTGACGGTGACACGATGACCCAATTGAAAGACTGGCACACATGGCGCGAAATTTTGCAGCAACCCGCAATATGGCGATCATGGTTTGAAAACTTTGATTACAAGACTGCGCGAAATTGGGTCGATCATCAAACCTTTGACGAAATCTGGTTTTGTGGCGCGGGGACATCGGCCTATATCGGTGACATTATCGCCGCTGGTGCGATTGGTGCAGAGGGACCAAAATTGCGCGCAGTGCCTAGCACGGATTTGGTCGCACAGCCGCACGCCTATCTTTGCAAGATCCGTCCCTTGGTTGTCAGCTTTGGACGATCAGGAAACAGCGCCGAGACAATCGGAACCTTGGATGCACTAGACGCATTGGCACCCACAGCCCCACGATTGAACATCACCTGTAATGGCGAAAGCACGCTGTCAAAACGGGAATCCCAAGGCCCATCACTGACCATTGTGTTGCCAGACGCCACCCATGACGCAGGCTTTGCCATGACGTCCAGCTTTTCCACAATGTTGCTGACGGCGCTGTCGATTTTTGACCAATCCCAAAACCCAATCTCCGCAATCCCGGTTATTTCGGACGCGTTTGAACAAAGGCTCGCATCATTTATCGATATTGCCAAAGAACAACCAAAGCGCGTGGTTTATCTTGGGACAGGTGCCTTGGGATTTGCCGCCCGAGAGGCCGCGTTGAAAACGCTTGAACTTACGGCCGGACGAATCCCATCGATGTGGGAAACAACATTGGGGTTCCGCCATGGACCAAAATCATTTGTCTGCGATCAGACACATATTGTGCTGTTTAAATCCCCGTCTGGACATTGTGTTGCCTATGAAAACGACCTAGAGGCAGAGATCAAAGCACAATTTCCAAACAACAGGGTGACCGCCTTGTCATTCGCCGAACTACCCAACATCAATACCGCTTGGCTTGCGCCGCTTGCACTGGGTTTGGCCCAAGTCCAAGCCGCAACATGGTCGCATAACTTGGGGTTCAATGTTGATGACCCATTTGCGGGCAAAGGTACGCTTAGCCGCGTGGTCAGCGGCGTGACACTCTACGAGGTCACCGCATGATCGCAACGGGAATTGATTTGGGGGGAACCAAAATCGAAACACAGATTTTCGATCAAAATTGGACTATCGTCGAAAAACGGCGGGTTCCAACCCCCACGTCATATCCCGAATTGGTCCGCGCAATTTGTGACGAAATCCATTGGGCCAGAAGCCATAATGAAACAATGCCCGTGGGAATTGGCGCAGCAGGTTTGATCGATGTCAGCGGCCGCGCCCTAACCGCGAATTTGCCGGCA
>RGAJ01000118.1 GCA_009920225.1 Paracoccaceae bacterium | reverse complement strand
TTTGTGCGTCCTGTGCTTTGACTTTGTGCAAATCAAAGCTATAAGGCGGAAAAGACATTAAAAAGGCACCGGTATGAGACGCGCGACTATTGAACGGAACACCGCAGAGACCAAGATTTCGGTCTCGATCAATTTGGATGGAACAGGGCAATACGACAACCAAACGGGCGTCGGGTTCTTTGACCATATGTTGGATCAGCTGTCGCGTCATTCGCTGATTGATATGACCATTCGTGCCGAAGGGGATTATCACATTGATGATCACCACACGGTCGAAGACACGGGCATTGCATTGGGCCAAGCTTTGACCAAGGCCTTGGGTGATAAAAAAGGCATAAACCGCTATGGCAGTTGTCTTTTGGCGATGGATGATGCCCAAGTGCAATGTGCGCTTGACCTGTCTGCGCGACCCTTTTTGATTTTCAACCTTGATTTCCCAACCCAGAAAATTGGTGCGTTTGATACCGAATTGGTTCGCGAGTTTTTCCAAGCCGTGTCAACGCATGGCGGGATCACGTTGCATATCGATCAAAATCATGGGTTCAACAGTCACCACATCGCGGAAGCCGCATTCAAATCGGTGGCGCGCGCGCTTCGACAGGCCGTCGAAACAGACCCGCGTATGGCCAATAGCTTGCCATCGACAAAAGGGGCGCTGTGAGCTGAATGTTAACGGCGATTATTGATTACGAAAGCGGAAACCTGCATTCCGCGCAGAAAGCGTTTGAGCGCATGGCCCAAGAAATGAATGCAGGCGATGTTGTTGTGACATCTGATGCAGAGGTTGTTGCGCGGGCAGATCGGTTGGTCTTGCCCGGGGATGGCGCGTTTCCAGCGTGTCGCGATGCGCTCAAGGCCTCAGCCGTCTATGAGGCCATGGTCGAAGCCGTTCAGATCAAAGCCCGCCCCTTTATGGGGATTTGCGTCGGCATGCAGCTGATGGCATTGCGCGGATTTGAATATACGCAGACCGAAGGGTTGGGATGGGTCGATGGCGAAGTGATCAAGATCACGCCCAATGACGCGACGTTGAAAGTGCCGCACATGGGGTGGAATGATTTGGTGATTGACACAACACATCCTGTTTTGAACGGTGTTTCAAACGGGGATCATGTGTATTTTGTTCATTCCTATCACATGAAAATGCACAGGGCCGACCATCGTCTTGCGCATGTCGAATATGGCGGTGATATCACCGCGATTGTTGGATGCGATACGATGATTGGATTGCAATTCCACCCTGAAAAAAGCGCGGACATCGGATTGCGCATGATTGGGAATTTTCTGACATGGACACCCTAACTCTACCGGTCACGAAACCAAAGGCCGTTGTTGCGTGGTCCTCTGGTAAAGATTGTTCTTATGCCCTGCTGACGGCGCATCGGTCGGGGGACTATGACATCGTCGGTTTGTTCACGACGACGAACGAAGCGTTTGATCGTGTTGCAATGCACGGCACACGCAATGCGGTTTTACAGCGGCAAGCGCAGGCCTTGGGGCTTGATCTGATTTCTGTGCCGCTTCCGTGGCCCTGTACCAATGAAGACTACGAAGACAGAATGCAAACCGCCACCGCCGAATTGTTGAAACGCGGGGTTGAGGTGATGATCTTTGGCGATCTCTTCTTGGAAGATGTGCGGGCCTACCGCGAAAAACAATTGGAAGGATCGGGCATTCGACCCGTCTTTCCAATCTGGGGGGAGCCCACCGATCAATTGGCACGCAAAATGATCGCGGAAGGGTTTGATATTCGAGTCGTGACTTGTGATCCAAGTCGCTTGGACCCAAGCTTTGCAGGTCGTCGTTTGGACGAGGCGTTTTTGCAGGACCTGCCTGCGGCCATCGACCCTTGTGGTGAAAACGGTGAATTTCACACTGCTGTTGTGAATATGCCGATGTTTCGCGCCCCCATTCCCGTGACATGGGGCGAGCATGAGATCCGCGACGGTTTTGCCTATGCCGATTTAATCCCCGCCGACGCATGATTACGCTGCGCGCAAGCCTTCGGCGAGGATATTTTTTGATAGAAAATGTTACTTAACGCGAGACCAAGTGCCACCATCGCGGCAAATAAACGCAATACATCCCGACACATTCAAGCTGTTGTTGTCGAGCAGATTGAGCTTTGATGTATAGACCTTGTCACGATCAGGTGACCAAATCTTGCCGCCTGAGTATTTACCACCGCCATTGGGTTTCATATCCCAAACGATTTTCTTTCCGGTGTGTTCAGAGGCAATTTGTTTACCTGCACCGTCAAAGCTTTTGGCCAGGGTACCGCAAATCGTACCGCCACAGTTTTTAACTTCGATATGACCATAATTCCCATTGTCGTCTGGAATCGTTTTCCATGTTCCAAAGATGGGGTCCGCAACCGCGGGCATGGCCCATAACAGCGCAGCACCGATAGCAAGCGTAAGGTTTTTCATCATGACTCCTTTGTCAGTTTTTCAAATATTGCTCTGAAACGTGATTCCTGACAAGCCCGACCCAAGGTCACGTTGCATTTTGTGAAAAACCGTGCCAAACGGCACCTAAGTGACGCAATAAGGAAAAGGCCGATGATCCTATATCCCGCAATCGATCTAAAAGATGGAAATGCAGTACGCCTCTTGCGCGGTGATATGGACAAATCAACCGTGTTCAATACGGACCCAGCAGCCCAAGCGCGCGCATTTGTGGACGCAGGATGCGAATGGTTGCATTTGGTGGATTTAAATGGCGCCTTCGAAGGTGAGCCTGTCAATGCCGCCCCCGTCGAAGCGATTTTGCGCGATTGCAATGTGCCTGCGCAATTGGGGGGCGGGATTCGGTCAATGGACACGATTTCGCGTTGGATCGACAAGGGCTTGGCCCGCGTCATTTTGGGAACAGTTGCTGTCGAAAACCCCGAGCTGGTACGTGATGCTGCGCGTAAATTCCCCGGAAAAGTCGCAGTCGGCATTGATGCGCGTAACGGTCGTGTTGCCACAAAAGGGTGGGCCGAAGAAACGAATGTCATGGTTACAGATCTCGCCAAGTCATTCGAAGACGCAGGCGTTTGCGCCATTATCTATACCGACATCAACCGCGACGGTGCAATGCAGGGCCCCAATATTGAGGCAACCGCAGACTTGGCGCGCGCGGTGTCGATCCCTGTGATCGCCTCTGGCGGCGTGTCGTCGATCGATGATTTGGTTGCACTGCGCGACTGTGGCGTATCCCTAAACGGCGCGATATCGGGCCGTGCGCTCTATGATGGCGCGATTGATTTGGCCAAAGCGCTTGAGGCCCTCAATGCTTAAAACCAGATTGATCCCGTGCCTCGATGTTGCAGATGGCCGTGTGGTCAAGGGCGTGAATTTTGTTGGCCTTCGCGACGCGGGCGATCCTGTTGAGGCAGCCGCTCGCTATGACGCCGCAGGCGCGGATGAAATCTGTTTTCTCGACATTCACGCCACACATGAAAACCGTGGCACAATGTTTGATATGGTCCGCCGCACAGCTGAGCAATGTTTTATTCCCCTCACCGTCGGTGGTGGTGTGCGCACCGTTGACGACGTACGCGCCTTGTTGCTGGCAGGCGCAGACAAGGTGTCATTCAACTCAGCCGCAGTTGCAAACCCCGATGTGGTCGCCGAAGCAGCAGATCAATTTGGATCACAGTGCATCGTCTGTGCGATTGACGCCAAAACCGTTGCGCCCGGAAAATGGGAGCTCTTCACCCATGGCGGCCGCAAACCAACAGGCATCGATGCCGTGGAATTTGCAACTCTGATCGCGGAAAAAGGCGCTGGTGAAATCCTGCTAACATCTATGGACAAAGATGGCACCAAATCCGGATTTAATCTGGCCATGACGCGGGCGATTTCGGATGCCGTGAATATTCCCGTGATCGCATCGGGCGGCGTTGGCACGCTGGATCACTTGGTCGAAGGCGTGACAAAAGGTGGGGCATCTGCTGTTTTGGCCGCGTCGATATTCCACTTTGGCGAATATACAATCGGCCAAGCCAAGGCGCATATGCACGCCGCAGGTATTCCAATGAGGATGGGATAATGACACTCGACGATCTCTTTAAAACAATCGAAGCGCGTGCAAACGCTGATCCAGACAGCAGCTGGACCGCCAAACTCTTGGCGAAGGGCCCAGAAAAATGCGCCGAAAAGTTTGGCGAAGAGGCGATCGAAGCCATCATCGAAGCCATCAAAAACGACCGCCCCAAACTGGTGTCAGAAGCCGCCGATGTGCTCTTTCACCTGCTCGTCATGCTCAAATCGCGCGATATCCGCTTGGATGAGGTGATGGCCGAACTCGCACGCCGACAGGATCAATCTGGCATCGCCGAAAAAAACGCCCGCCACGCCGATTAATCCAACCTCTTTTTCATCTTTGTCCAAATACTCATAAAAAACGCGCGGGGGCGCAGCCCACGCGCGTTTGTCGGATCGCGAAAGCGATCCGAAATCACAATTCGTTCAATCGCGCCAAGGCGGCTTTGAACTGAGCATCCTCTTCTTCGCGCTCTGCAAGGTTTGCCCGCGTCTCTTCAACAACCTCTTCGGGTGCAGAAGCCACGAAATTTTTGTTATTCAATCGACCACGCAAGCCCCCCAATTCTTTGGCCAATTTGTCCAAAGTCTTTTGGATGCGATCTTTCTCGGCTGAAATATCGATAATATCTGCCAATGGCAGACCAAACGTTCCGCCAGGAACTGCGACCGTGATGGTGCCTTTTGGAAACGCCGAAACGTGATCTAACGCGACAACGCGCGCCAATTTCAAAATCATGGTTTCGTTGCGGGCCCACGCGTCTTGTGCTGATTGATCCCAATCGGTGACAACCATCGGGATCTTTAAACCGGCTGGAACGCGCATTTGCGAACGCGCCGAACGCACGCCTTCGATCAATCCAATCACCCAGTTCATTTCCCGATCTGCGTCCGCATCAACCATATCAGCGGCCGAATATGTCGGCCAATCTGCGTGCACCAACATTTTGTCACGCAGCGCTACGGCACCCCATAACTCTTCGGTGATGAACGGCATGATTGGATGCAAAAGGATCAAACACTGATCAATCACCCACCCCATTGTCTGGCGCGTTTCGTCAATAACGGCGGTATCATCTGCATTAAACAATGGCTTTGACAGCTCAACATACCAATCGCACACCTTACCCCACACAAAGGCATAGAGCGCCTGTGCGGCATCGTTGAACCGATAACTTGCCAAAGCGGCGTCGACATCGGCAACCACCTTCGCGGTTTCACCCAATATCCAACGGTTCAAGGTTTGCGTCGGCTGCGGTTGCGCCGCACCAAAGGCGGCACCATTCATTTCGGCAAATCGGGTGGCGTTCCACAATTTGGTTCCGAAATTGCGATACCCCTGAATGCGGCTCATATCCAATTTCAACACGCCACCAATCGACGCCATTGCCGCATTGGTAAAGCGCAACGCGTCTGCCCCGTATTCGTCAATGATGTCCAAGGGATCGATCACATTGCCGGTGGATTTCGACATTTTCTTGCCCTTGGCGTCACGAACCAGACCATGCAGATACACGGTATCAAAGGGGATTTCATCGACAACGGCCAATTGCATCATCATCATCCGCGCAACCCAGAAAAACAGAATGTCCTGACCAGTGATCAACGTTGATGTTGGAAAGTACTTTTCCAAGGCTTCGGTTTTGTCGGGCCAACCCAAAGTCCCAATCGGCCACAAGCCAGAGCTAAACCAAGTATCCAACACATCTGGATCGCGGGTCAGCGTTTTACCAGGCGCCATTGCGCGGACTTCGGCTTCGGTCGCGGCACAGTATTGATTGCCCTCTTCGTCAAACCATACCGGCACCTGATGGCCCCACCACAATTGGCGCGAAATGCACCATGGTTCGATGTTTTCCAACCAGTGATAATAGGTCTTCTCGCCCGATTCAGGAATGATCTTTACCCGACCGTCGCGCACTGCATCCAACGCTGGGCCAACGATTTTCGCCGTATCCACGAACCATTGGTCGGTCAACATAGGTTCAATCACAACTTTTGATCGATCGCCAAAGGGCTGCATGATAGGTTTGTCTTCGACATAGGGGATCATGTCCGCTTCGCCCTCTTCTCCCGCTTTGGGGTTCGGGATCATCACGGCATTGCCTTCGGCGGTGATATCAGCGACGACTTTTTTGCGTGCCTCAAACCGATCTAAACCGCGATATTCGTCTGGGACAAGGTTCATCGCCGCGATCATGTTTTC
>RGAJ01000117.1 GCA_009920225.1 Paracoccaceae bacterium | reverse complement strand
AAGATGCTGTTTGCGTCTGTCATTTCATATCCTCGACCTTTTTTAATTAAATCTTCTTGGGCAAAAAGGTCAATCGGGCTTGCGCTTTTGCGTGTCGTCCATGTATCCACATACCCAACTATGAAAGGAATTCCAATGCGTCCATCTGGCCGAAGCTTAAATGAAATGCGCCCTGTTTCGATTGAAACAAATGTCACCAAACATGCAGAAGGGTCTTGCTTGATCAAAATGGGCGACACGCATGTCCTGTGCACCGCCACGATCGAAGACCGCGTACCGCCTTTCATCAAAGGATCAGGGTTGGGTTGGGTCACCGCAGAATACGGCATGTTGCCCCGTTCGACCAGTTCACGCATGCGCCGCGAAGCCGCATCAGGCAAACAAGGCGGCCGCACCGTTGAAATTCAACGCCTGATTGGTCGCGCCTTGCGTGCCGGTGTTGACCGTGTTGCCATGGGTGAACGCCAGATCACAATCGATTGTGACGTGATCCAAGCCGACGGTGGCACGCGCTGTGCGTCCATCACGGGTGGTTGGGTCGCGCTGCGTTTGGCGGTGAACAAATTGATCAAGGCAGGTGATATCATCACCGATCCGTTGATTTCGCCGGTTGCGGCGGTCAGCTGCGGGATATATGCGGGTCAACCCGTCTTGGATCTGGATTATCCAGAGGACAGCGAAGCCGGCGTTGACGGCAACTTCATCATGTTGGGCAACGGCCAAATGGTCGAAACCCAAATGAGCGCAGAAGGCGCCACATATTCCCGCGATCAAATGAACCAATTGTTGGATCTGGCCGACAAAGGCATCGCGGAATTGGTTGCCCTACAATTGGACGCAACAAAATGACCCGTCGTTTCTCGGGCGATACTTTGGTCGTTGCGACCCACAATCACGGCAAACTAGAAGAGATTGCCGATCTTTTGTCCCCCTTTAACGTCACCGTTAAAGGGGCAAAGGAATTGAGCCTGCCAGAGCCCGCGGAAACCGAAACAACCTTTGTTGGCAACGCGCGGATCAAAGCACATGCCGCAGCACAGGCCACGGGCCTGCCCGCCCTATCTGATGACAGCGGGATTACAATTGACGCGCTTGATGGTGCACCCGGTGTCTATACCGCCGATTGGGCAGAAACGCCGAATGGGCGCGACTTTGTCATGGCGATGACAAAGACCAATGACAAACTTACCGCCGCGAATGCGCCCCATCCGAGATTGGCACAATTTCGCTGCACCTTGGTTTTGGCGTGGCCTGATGGACATGATGAGGTTTTTGAAGGCATCATGCCCGGCCAATTGGTTTGGCCCATGCGTGGCGATCAGGGTCACGGATACGATCCCATCTTTCAACCAGACGGGTACAACATCACGTTTGGCGAAATGGACCGTTGGGAAAAAAACAGAATAAGCCACCGCGCCGACGCATTCCGCAAATTCGTGGCAGGTTGTTTTGACAGCTGATTGGCAAAACGGGGGCTTTGGGCTTTATATCCATTGGCCCTTTTGTGCTGCCAAATGTCCCTATTGTGATTTCAACAGCCATGTATCAAATAATATTGATAATAATCAATGGCTTAGGTCATATCTATCCGAACTAACCCGCGCTGCATCCGAAACACAGGGGCGCGTTTTGAATTCCATCTTTTTCGGGGGCGGCACGCCCAGCCTGATGGCGCCCGAACTGGTGCACGCGATCCTTGACCACGTGCGCGCCCTCTGGCCCCAATCAAACGACATCGAATGCACGTTAGAGGCCAATCCAGGTTCCGTCGAGGCGGGCCGATTTCGCGGATATGCCGACGCAGGGGTGAACCGCATATCGATGGGGATTCAGGCGTTAAATGATCCTGATCTTAAACGATTGGGTCGCATCCATTCCGTGTCAGAGGCCAAAGCAGCATTTGACACAGCACGTCAGATATTTGATCGTGTCAGCTTTGACCTGATTTATGCGCGCCAAGATCAAACACTGGATGCCTGGCGCAATGAATTGACCGAAGCCTTGGCCATGTCGATCGATCATCTGTCGCTGTACCAGTTGACCATAGAACAAGGTACCGCGTTTGGGGATCGGTACAATCGCGGCAAACTGCGCGGACTGCCCACAGATGACGCGGCGGCGGATATGTATGAACTGACCCAAGATCTGTGCGACGCGGCCGGTATGCCCGCCTATGAAGTGTCTAATCATGCACGTGACGGCGCCCACAGTCGCCACAATCTGATCTATTGGCGGTACGGGGATTATATCGGCATCGGCCCAGGTGCGCATGGTCGCATCACACTTGGTGATCACCGCTACGCCACAGAAACACGATTGGCACCTAACGCATGGCTTCAGGATGTGGCCGCAGGAAATGGCGAGGCGCTGCGCACCGCCGTTTCATCACGCGATCAAGGCATCGAATACGTGATGATGGGGCTGCGGTTGGTCGATGGGATATCACATCAACGTTATCGGACGATCACAGGGAACGACATTGATCAAACAGCGCTTGATCATTTATCAGAAATCCTGATGATCCATGTAGATGGTGACAGGATACGCGCGACCCGTGATGGTCGTGCTGTACTGAATTCAGTCATCGCCACCCTTCTACCCGAGGATTAAGATGCGGTTTGTCTGGATACTGTTTGGTTTTACCGCACTTGGTGTCGGTGTCTTGGGTATCTTTTTGCCGTTGGTGCCGACCGTTCCGTTGGTGTTGTTGGCGGCCTTCTGCTTTGCAAAATCTTCCGAGCGCTTGCACAAGTGGCTGACAGGGCACAAAACCTTTGGCCCGATGATTTCCGATTGGAACGAAAACGGTGCGATCCGACCAAATGCAAAAAAGATGGCAACAGTGTCTATTGCCATCGTTTTCGGGATTTCATTGATATTGGGCCTGCCTACGAAGGTTCTTGTTATTCAGGCTGTCACACTGACCTGTGTTCTGGTCTTTATCTGGTCTCGCCCTAGCTCATAGAGGTTAGAATGCGGCACAGATCATCCAGTTGATCCAATGTGTTATAATGCAGGGTTATCTTTCCGCTTTCACCACCAGGGGTGTGATCCACACTGACACGCATCCGCAGGGCGGCGGACAAATCGCCCTCTAACGCGACAGTATCGGCATCTTTGGTCATGGTGCTTGATGGTGATTTGGATGCTGATTTCGTCGGCTGTTCCCCTTGGGCCGCTTGTTTCACCAAACGCTCGGTCTCACGTACAGACAAACCACCTGCAACGATCTTGCGCGCCAAATCTACTGGATGGTCCGTGGTGATCAATGCGCGCGCATGTCCTGTGCTCAGTTGACCGTCGCGAAGCATATCAAGGACTTCTTCGGGCAAGTTCAACAAACGCAACAAGTTCGCGATGTAACTGCGGCTTTTGCCAAGCGCTTCGGCCAATTTTTCCTGTGTATGACCGAACTTTTCCATCAATTGACGATAGCCCATCGCCTCTTCCACGGGGTTTAGATCGGCGCGTTGGATGTTTTCAATGATCGCAATTTCCAACACTTCTGTGTCGGAAAAAGACCGCACAACAACCGGCACTTGATGCAAGCGCGCAATTTGTGCGGCACGCCAGCGGCGTTCGCCTGCGACAATCTCGAATTCTCCATCCCGGCCGGGACGGTTGCGCACGATCAACGGCTGAATAATACCCTTTGCCCTGATTGAATTTGCAAGCTCATCCAGTTGCTCTTGTGAAAACGTGCGGCGTGGCTGATCAGGGTTTGGAAAGATTTGTTCAATAGGAACATTACGGTCGGGCCGTTGTGGAATGGCCCCTGTTGTGACCTGTGGTGATGCGGCGCTTACGTCTGCCATTAACGCAGACAGACCGCGACCCAAACCACGTTGTTTTTTCGAATGCTCTGACATGTTACGCCGCCTTTGTTGGTAATTTGTTATTCTCTAAAAGCTCAATCGCAAGGCTGCGATAGGCTTGCGCACCTTTGGACGCGCTGTCGTATCCCAAAACGGGCATCGCAAATGAAGGCGCTTCGCTGACACGCACATTGCGGGGGATGACCGTGTTAAACACCAAATCACCCAAATTATCACGCGCGTCCGTTTCAACCTGTTGGGACAAGTTGTTCCGACTGTCGAACATCGTCAACACGACACCTTCGATCCGAAGATTTGGGTTTGCGGTTTCGCGAACCTCTCGGATTGTCATCATAAGCTGCGACAACCCTTCAAGCGCAAAAAATTCACTTTGCAGTGGGATCAAAACCGAATGTGACGCGACCATTGCGTTCACCGTCAAAAGGTTCAGCGACGGCGGGCAGTCAATCAAGATGAAATCAAACCCATAGTCATCCATCATCGGTTGGCGCAAAGCGTCATACAACAAAAAGCTGCGCTTTTCGTTCGAAATCAGCTCGATATCAGCGGAGCTCAGGTCAACGGTGGCCGGGATAATGGAAATGTTGTTTTCTGCGGTTGGGATGATCACGGAATTTAGCGCAATATCATCAACCAACAGCTCGTATGTGGTGAATTCACGTTCCTCGGGTTCGATGCCCAGACCTGTTGATGCGTTTCCTTGCGGATCCAGATCAACGATCAAAACCTTTTTATCTTGCTCCGCCAGCGCCGCAGCCAGGTTGATCGTGGTCGTGGTCTTTCCAACGCCGCCCTTTTGATTGGTCACCGAAATAATTTTTGGTGCACTTGGTCTTAACGGATCAAACACGAACAATTCCCCCGATTCTTAAAATGGCAGCTTCTGGATCTGTAATACTTTTAATGGGATCACAGTCAAAACGCCACGATTTTTGCGCCGCCCCAACCTCAGCCGGCCATGTTTTGCCTTTGGCAAACAGGCACAAACCGCCATCGACAAGGTGCCGAGAGCTCAAATCAAACAGCGTTGTCAAATCAGCCAATGCGCGGGCCGAAACCACGTCGGACTGTTGCGGTGTGACAGCTTCGATGCGGTCTGTTATAACGGTCCCTTGCAGGCCCATTTCGCGCAGTGCGGTACGCAAAAACGTCGATTTCCGCATATCGCTTTCAATAAACCGGATTTCCGTTTCTGGCGATTTCTCTGTTAAAATTGCTGCCAACACAACACCGGGAAGGCCGCCGCCGCTGCCGATATCCAGCCAGACCTTTGGGGTCAGATTGCGCTGATAAAACTGTGTTGAATCCACGATATGACGGTTCCATAAATCAGAAATTGTTGATTTTGAAACCAAGTTTATCACCGGATTCCACTTTGAAATCAGCGCGGAAAACAACTCCAGACGTTCAAATGTTTCACGTGAAACATCTAAATCTCCGATCTTCACGTCGCTCATGATGCTTTTGCCCGTGATCGCTGTTTTAGCTTGGCGAGAACAAGCATCAATGCCGCAGGCGTCATGCCATCAACCTTGGCCGCCTGCGCAAGGTTTGATGGACGTGCTTTGCCAAGCTTTAGCTTTAGTTCATTGGACAAGCCTGACAGATCGGAATACTCGAAATCGACTGGAATCACATGCGCCTCATCCTTTTGAACCGACAAAAGGTCCCGTTCCTGCCGATCAATATAGTTGGAATACAGCGCCTCGATCGAGACTTGCTTTGTTATCGAAGGATCGAAATCCATCATCCGCGGCCAAAGCGCTACCAGATCATCAACACTGATTTCAGGGAACGCCAGAATGTCAAAGATCGACCGACGCGTGCCGTCCTGATTGATCTTGATCCTAGCATTTTGGATTTCGCGAGGTGTAAACTGTGCTTCCCTCATCTCATCCAAAGCGGAATCGAGCTTGTTACGCTTCGTCATGAACGCGGTGTACCGCAGTTTTGAACAAAAGCCGCGTTCTATCGCCAGCGGAGTCAAGCGTTGGTCCGCATTGTCAGCACGTAAGGACAAACGAAATTCGGCCCGTGACGTGAACATGCGGTATGGTTCGGTTACGCCACGACGGATCAGGTCATCCACCATCACGCCAATATAGCTTGTCGTGCGTGAAAACAACACTTTTTCATCATCCAACACACGCGCTGCTGCGTTTAGGCCGGCGACCATTCCCTGCGCGGCGGCTTCCTCATATCCTGTTGTCCCATTAATTTGACCGGCAAGATACAGACCCGCTAGGTCCTTTAAAGACAAATCTTCGTTCAAGGATCTGGGATCAATAAAATCATATTCTATCGCATACCCAGGTTGTAGGATTTTCACATTTTCCAGCCCAACCATGGAATGCACATAATCATTCTGCACATCTTGAGGCAACGACGTCGAAATTCCATTCGGATAGACGGTATCGG
>RGAJ01000116.1 GCA_009920225.1 Paracoccaceae bacterium | reverse complement strand
GACATGCGTGATGGTCCGCACAAGGGGGATTGAATATACGCACGATTGAACCGCACGCCCTTTGACGCCAAGCGATCAATATTTGGCGTATGCAAATGCGGATGGCCATAACAACTTAGGTAATCCCAACGCAGCTGGTCAAACATGATGAACAGAATATTTTTGGGCTGTGCCATCCCAGTCTCCTAAACTCGGCCGATTTACGTGACATGTTACCTATTTTTCATCGGCGGTAAACAGAAAACGGGGCAATTCACTGAATTCACCCACAGTCAATTTCGGCATACCAAATGCCGCTCTGACTTCTGCTTGCTGATGCTCGATTTTTGGGTATTCTGACCCAAGTCCCCTAATTGAACTGAGGTCCGTGATGACGCAGAAAAAGAAATATTCGGATCTTCGATCAGCCCGTTGGTTTGCGCCTGATGATCTGCGATCCTTTGGACACAGATCACGCGCAATGCAGATGGGGCTTTCCAAAGAAGACTGGGACGGCAAGCCCGTCATCGCGATTATCAACACATGGGGGGAATTGCAGCCCTGCCATATGCATTTCAAAGACCGTGCAGATTTCATCCGCAAAGGCATTTTGCAAGCGGGCGGCATGCCCGTTGAAATTTCGGCGCATTCTTTGTCAGAACAGTTTTTGAAACCCACATCCATGCTCTATCGCAACATGGCCGCGATGGAGGTGGAAGAGCTGCTGCGATCACATCCAATCGACGGCGCCGTGTTGATGGGCGGGTGCGATAAATCCACCCCTGCCTTGGTGATGGGGGCGGCGTCTATGGGGTTGCCGTTCATCTATATGCCCGGTGGTCCGATGCTGCGCGGCAATTACGCAGGCAAAACACTTGGGTCCGGCACAGATACATGGAAATACTGGGATGAGCGGCGTGCGGGCAATCTAACCCATGCAGAGTGGGGAGGCGTTGAGGCCGGCATCGCCCGATCCTATGGCCACTGTATGACAATGGGAACCGCATCCACAATGACAGCAATTGCCGAAGGATTTGGTCTGTGTTTACCAGGTGCATCATCGATCCCTGCGCCCGATGCCAACCATCAACGCATGGCCGCAGCGTGTGGCCGGCGCGCCGTCGAAATGGTGTGGGAAGATTTGACGCCGAACAAAATCATCACACCCCAGTCAACCCGCAACGCCGTCACAGTCGCGATGGCGACTGGGTGTTCCACAAATGCGATCATCCACCTGATTGCAATGGCGCGGCGGGCGGGCGTTCCTTTGGAATTGTCTGATCTCGACGATATTGGGCGCACAACGCCTGTGATCGCGAATATCCGTCCTTCGGGAGATACGTATCTGATGGAAGATTTCTTTTATGCCGGCGGATTGCGCGCCCTGATGAAAGAATTGGGCGATAAGCTGGATCTGTCGGCCATCACGGTAACGGGCAAACCGTTGGGTGAGACCATTGCCGATGCCGTGAATTACAATAATGATGTGATCCGCCCCCTATCAAACCCTGTCTATCACGAAGGGTCGCTTGCCGTGCTAAAGGGCAACCTTGCCCCCGATGGCGCGGTGATCAAACCCGCCGCGATGAACGAAAAATTCCGCGTCCACACAGGCCCCGCCATCGTCGCCGACAGCTATGAAGATATGAAAAAGATCGTTGATGACGAAGATTACCCCATGACACCCGATCATGTTCTGGTTCTACGCAATGCCGGACCGCAGGGCGGACCAGGCATGCCGGAATGGGGCATGTTGCCAATGCCAAAGGCATTGCTGAAACAAGGACACCGCGACATGCTGCGCCTGTCAGATGCACGTATGAGCGGCACGAGTTATGGCGCTTGCGTTCTGCACGTGGCCCCTGAATCGTTCGTCGGTGGGCCGTTGGCGTTGATCCAAACGGGGGATTTGATTTCCATCGATGTACCGAACCGAACATTGAACGTCGAACTGAGCGAAGACGAGCTGGCCCAGCGCCGCGCAAATTGGATTGCCCCAGCACCCAAATTTGAACGCGGATATGGTTATATGTTCCTCAAACATATCGAGCAGGCGGACAAAGGGTGCGATTTCGATTTCCTCACAACCGAATTCGGAGCGCCAACCCCAGAACCCGAGATCAATTGATGTCTCAAAACCAAGGATTACTCCCATGACACAGGCCCCGATGAACCCACAGACCAAAGCAATGCTGGAACAGGTGTCGGTTGCCACACTCGCCACCGCATTGTTCAAGCGTGGACTGCGCAATCAGGTGATCCAAGACGTGCGCCCTGTCGCGCCCAAAGGCAAAAACATGGTCGGGCCCGCGTTCACGCTGCGCTATATGCCAGCGCGAGAAGACCGCAATCAATTGATCGAATTCCGCAACCCGAAACATCCACAACGTCACGCGATTGAAACCTGCCCCGAGGGGTTTGTTTTGGTGATGGACAGCCGCAAGAATGCCACCGCCGCATCTGCGGGCGATATCTTGATCACACGTCTGATGATGCGCGGCGGTGCAGGTGTCGTGACCGATGGCGGGTTTCGTGATGCGATGCGGATCGGGGAATTGGATATCCCTGCATATCACTCGAGACCCTCAAGCCCAACAAACCTGACAATCAACGAAGCCATCGACATCAACGTTCCCATAGGGTGCGGTGATGCCCCTGTTTTTCCAGGTGATATCGTCGTGGGGGATGACGACAGTGTGATTATCATCCCCGCAGAAATGGCGGATGATGTGGCCGCAGAGGCATATGAGATGACCGCATACGAAGACTTTGTCGTTGAACAAGTTCGCGCAGGAAAAACGATCATCGGACTTTACCCTGCGACGCAAGAAGAGAATTTAACGCTTTTTGCAGAGTGGCGCGCAAAAAACGGACGCTAATTTTTGCAAATCCAGCCCGATCTTTTGCGCAAGAATCACAATGAGCATGCAGAGAGATTCGTTATAAAATTTGCCATCGGTCGTTCGGGCGGGTCTGAATATGCACTGTTGGGATGTTAAAATGCAAATCATCTGCAAACAGAACCGACACGAGGAAAATGAACCAACGCGTAAATTGTTTATGCTGCGTAACAGCTTGCCGCATTGCGGCAAAAAACCACGCTCAAATTGACGTGAGGTTAGCGTGTAAAAAATTAAAATTATTTGCCTCAGTAAAAAAATTTTACTATCCCTAAAGAAAGGGTAGAAAAATGAACGAAGCGAACGCCATAAAAAACCGATCCCCTTTGTTGGGATCCCTCATTCGACAGCGCCGCAAAAAGCTGTCAATGACGATGCAAGGTTTGGCGGACACGGCTGGTGTTTCTGTGGGATATGTCAGCCAAATCGAACGCGACATGGCGGTGCCAACTTTGGGAACTTTGGCGCAGATCGCGGATGCGCTTGGGGTGGAAATTGAATATTTCATCAAATCGCAGAAACCAACAGACGCGATAAGCTGGGCAGACGGGCGTCAGCAATTTTTTATGGATGGATCGTCGGTTCGATATGAGGCGGTCACAAACCAATATCCGGGATCTGAACTTGCGTCTTATATCCTGAACGTACCACCGGGGTATTCGTCAGAAACCGTTTCGCATGAAGGCGAAGAAATCATTTTCGTTTTAGAGGGCATGATCCATCAATTCCTTGATGGTCAGAAATTCGAGATGCAGGCAGGGGATTGTTTGCATTTCAATGGAATTTCCCCCCACTCTTGGACGAACCCGACCGATACCGAAGCCCGTGTCCTATGGACGGGAAAATTGAAAGTTCTGAACAAAGAAAACCGACATCACTTATCCCATTTGTCAAATTCAACCTAATAGAAATTTTTCTGGCCTCGCCAGAGATCGCAGGGTCCACGCGATATTGGGCCAACCACAAACGAGCGACGATAAAACCAACAAGGAGATCGTTAAAATGTCACTAAAGACTAAACTATTGGGCATGGCAGCCGCGTTTGCTGTAACTGCTGGTGCCGCATCTGGCCAAGCGCTGGTGTATTGCTCTGAAGGCTCACCAGAAGGATTTGACCCCGCGCTGTATACAGCCGGTACAACCTTTGACGCGTCAAGCCATCCAATCTACAACCGTTTGGTTGAATTCAAAGTTGGCACAACCGAAGTCATCCCCGGTTTGGCCGAAAGCTATAGCGTATCAGAAGACGGCAAAACCGTTACCTTCAACCTACGCAAAGGCGTTAAGTTCCATTCTGCAAACGGTTTCGCACCAACACGCGATTTCAATGCAGATGACGTGATCTTTACCTTTGATCGTCAGATGAACGCCGAAAACCCATACCACTCCGTTTCTGGCGGCACCTGGGAATACTTCTCAGGCATGTCGATGCCTGATCTGATCTCAAGCATCGAAAAGACAGACGATTACACTGTCGTCTTCAACCTAACACGCCCAGAAGCACCAATCATCGCCAACATGGCAATGGATTTTGCATCAATCGTGTCAAAAGAATATGCCGACGCAATGTTGGCGGCTGGCACACCAGAGATGTTGAACCAAGCGCCCGTCGGTACTGGCCCATTCAAATTCCAGGCCTACCAAAAAGACGCGGTTATTCGTTACGTTCGCAACGACGAATACTGGGGTGACAAAGCCAAGGTTGAAGCGCTGATTTTTGCAATCACACCTGATGCGTCTGTGCGTTACCAAAAAATCCAAGCGGGCGAATGCCACGTTATGGCCTATCCTAACCCTGCCGACATCAGCGCGATGCAGGCAGATGCAGGCACCGTTGTTTTGGAGCAAGAAGGTCTAAACGTTGGTTACTTGGCGTATAACACAACCCAAGCACCTTACGACAACCCAAAGGTTCGCAAAGCATTGAACATGGCGATCGACAAACAAGCGATCATCGATGTGGTGTTCCAAGGTTCAGGTCAAATCGCAAAGAACCCAATTCCACCAACAATGTGGTCTTATAACAACGCGATCCAAGACGATGCTTATGATCCCGAAGCGGCAAAAGCGATGTTGGAAGCAGAAGGCGTAAGCGGTTTGGACATGAAGATCTGGGCGATGCCAGTTCAACGTCCTTACAACCCGAACGCACGTCGTATGGCCGAGTTGATGCAAGCGGATTTCGCCAAAGTTGGCGTAAACGTTGAAATCGTGTCTTACGAATGGGGTGAATACCTATCCCGTTCCAAAGCCAAAGACCGTGATGGTGCGGTTCTGTTGGGTTGGACAGGTGACAACGGCGATCCCGACAACTTCCTAGCGGTTCTTTTGGGCTGTGACGGTGTTGAGGCATCAAACCGCGCACAATGGTGCCACCAACCGTTCGAAGATTTGGTCCAAAAAGCGAAAATCACATCAGACGTCGCAGAACGCACACGTTTGTACGAAGAGGCACAAGTTGTCTTTAAAGACCAAGCACCATGGGCAACCATCGCACACTCTGTCGTGTACATGGTCACACGTCCAGAAGTTGACGGTTACGTTGTGCACCCATTGGGTGGCCACATCTTTAACCAAGTTGGCTTGAAATAATACCAAAACAGGTTGGCGCATCCCGCGCCAACCTACCTCTTGATGGAAAAAACCATGCCTGCCACCCTTCCCCACCGACTTGTCGAATATTGTGATCTTGCGAAATCTTTGCAGGTTGATGCCGTGATTTTGGTCCCCGGATCAAATTTTACCCGCGTTGTTCTGCATCCCTTTATGAGCCACGAACGCCCATTTCTATTGGCGGCCTGTGCCGACGGTCGAACCGCAGCCATCGTGCCGAACCTAGAATTGCTGAGCTGGTCTCATGTGGGATTTGACGGACCTGTGTTCGATTGGCGCGATCAAACAGGGTATGCAGATGCATTTGCGAAATTCATGGACTATTTGAACGCGACGCGCATCGCAGTCGAAGGCCAAGTTATGCGTGTTTTCGTGCATCACGCCATGAAAAATGCCGCGCCCAATGTTGAAATTATTGATGCAGAGCGTGACATTTCAGGCCTGCGCATGATCAAAACCGATGCTGATCTTGCTGCAATGGCAAAGGCCATCGATGTGTCCGAACGCGCATTGACCGCGACATTGGACCAGATCAAAATCGGCATGACCGAAAAACACATCGAACAAATTCTCACGCAACAAATGTTCGCCCAAGGCGCACAAGATCACGCATTTCGACCCATTGTCGCCACAGGTGCGAATTCGGCAATGCCCCATGCAAAAGCGGGCGATACCCCCATTTGTGCTGGCGATGCGTTGTTATTTGATTTTGGGGCGCGTTGTGATGGATTTTGCGCCGACATTACGCGCACCGTTTTCATTGACCACGCC
>RGAJ01000115.1 GCA_009920225.1 Paracoccaceae bacterium | reverse complement strand
CTGATCAATGGAATTTGGTGTTTCGTTTTGATCCGCGCAGGCCGCAAATATCGCTCCCCTGCATTGTACGCAGATGGCAAACACCTGTTATCTGACGTTATATCATCGCTCGGCGTGACAATCGGGGTCGTGTGCGCGGTCTATTTTTCACTACCTTGGCTTGATCCGGTCTTGGCGATTCTGGTCGCTTTGAACATCTTGGGGTCAGGATGGCAGATCATCCGCGCGTCCTTGCATGGCTTGATGGACGAAGCAATGTCAGAAGCAGATCTTGAAAAAATCCGCCTCATCATCGCAGAAAATGGCGCAGGCGCTGTGCAAGCGCATGATTTGCGGACACGCCACGATGGGCATGTCCAATACATCGATTTCCATTTGATCGTTCCAGGCGACATGACAGTCAGCGCCTCACATGAGCTGTGCGATCGCATCGAAAGCGCGATCATCGCGCAATTTCCACATGCCAACCCGCAAATTCATGTTGAACCCGAAGAAAAAGCAAAAAGAGACGCAATCGAAATCCAAGCCGAACACGCGTCATAGATTTCATCTTTGTAAAAATACTCATATCGCCCACGTTTGAAACACGGGCGACATGCAGGACATTGTGCAACGTGCCTTAGGCAGGTTTGAACACCAACGACACACCGTTGATACAGTGGCGCATCCCTGTTGGCGCGGGGCCATCATCAAAAATATGCCCCAAATGTGATCCACACCGACGGCAGTGGCATTCGGTGCGCAGCATAAAGAACTTGCGATCCTCGCGGGTACCAATGGCATTGTCTTGTGCCTGATAAAAACTTGGCCACCCCGTCCCAGAATTGAATTTATGTTCCGACGCATACAGCGCAAGATCACATCCACGACAATGGTACATCCCTGCATCATACAGCTTATCAAGCGGCGAGGTATGCGCGCGCTCGGTCCCCTCTTTGCGCATCACATCGTATTCTAGCGGCGTTAGCATCGCGCGCCATTCTTCATCCGTACGGGTGATTTCGAAAATTTCATCCGAATTTGCGGATGCGCTTTTTCCAAACAGTGCCATGGCTGCTCCTGATAATAATAGCTCACGTCGATTCATATCTCGTGCTCCTGCGGTTTCACTAGCATAAATATAGGAAGGCACCGCATCAACTGCGATGCAATTTGTTGTGAACAACGTTACGAAAATTGTACCATATCCACAAAATCTTGGCCGATGCCCTTGCCCTTTGGGGATTAATCGGGCACGACATTGCTCGAAAACGCCAATTACGGAAGTGCAGGATATGGATCACGGAACGCTTGATACCTCAATTAAACCGACCGAAACGATTTCAGTTCGTGAAGTGTTCGGTATTGATACCGATATGACCGTCAAAGGGTTTGCAGATCGGACGGATCGTGTTCCCGACATCGACAGCACCTATAAATTTGACCCAGACACCACAATGGCCATTTTGGCCGGATTTTCCCACAATCGCCGCGTGATGATCCAAGGGTATCACGGCACGGGTAAATCAACGCATATCGAACAAGTGGCCGCGCGGTTGAACTGGCCATCGGTTCGGGTCAATCTTGATAGCCACATCAGCCGTATCGATTTGATCGGGAAAGACGCGATCAAATTGAAAGATGGCGTGCAAGTGACCGAATTCCACGAAGGCATTTTGCCCTGGGCGCTGCGTAACCCCGTGGCAATCGTATTTGATGAATATGACGCTGGTCGCGCAGATGTGATGTTTGTGATTCAACGTGTTCTGGAACATGATGGAAAACTGACCCTGTTGGATCAGAATGAAATCATCACGCCGCATCCGTATTTCCGTCTTTTTGCCACGGCAAACACCGTGGGTTTGGGGGATACGACGGGTTTGTATCACGGAACACAGCAAATCAACCAAGCGCAGATGGATCGTTGGTCTTTGGTCTCGACCTTGAACTATCTGTCAATTGACGCAGAAACCCAAATCGTTCTTTCAAAAGCGCCCCATTACAATACCGAAGCTGGCCGCAAAATCGTCAAACAAATGGTGACCGTTGCCGATTTTTCACGCACAGCCTTTATGAGCGGCGATTTGTCCACAGTGATGAGCCCGCGTACGGTGATCAACTGGGCACAAAACGCCGAGATTTTCCGCAATGTGGGATATGCGTTCCGTCTGACGTTCTTGAACAAATGTGATGAGCTTGAGCGTCAAACCGTGGCAGAGTTCTTTCAGCGCTGTTTTGACGAAGAGCTGCCCGAAAGCGCGGCAAGCCTAAGCTTGGGATGATCAAAATGTGATGCGCCTTTGGCGCATCGCTGATTTTTTGGGCCTTTGGCCCGTTTGCCTCCGGCGGGGATATTTTTAGACAAAAAATGCTGCTGGTGGTAGATTTGGTGTGAGATGAGGGGCGTTTGTGATGTCCAAAGGGTCCGATAACCCAGCCGATCCGTTTAAGAAAGCTTTGGCAGAAGCGACCAAAGTCATGGCGCATGACGCGGATTTGACTGTGTCTTATTCTGTCGATCCATCTGGATTGTCGGGCGACACGATGCGCCTGCCCCAGATCAGTCGTCGGATGACGCGTCAAGAAGTGTTGGTTGCCCGTGGCACTGCGGATGCGCTTGCGCTTTATCACCGATATCACGATGCCCCGACACATGCGCGATATGCCCCCCAAGGTGCCATGGCGCGCGAATTGTACGAGGCCATGGAAACCGCGCGGTGTGAGGCATTGGGCGCACGTGACATGCCCGGAACCGCGGGGAATATTGATGCCAAAATCGGCGTTGATGCGGATCGTTTGGGATATGCCGAGATTTCGGATCGCTCGCAAGCACCGCTCTCAACGGCTGCGGGATATTTGATCCGCCATTTGGCCACAGGTCGGGAATTACCGACAGGTGCGAAAAATGTGATGGAGCTGTGGCAGGGCTTTATCGAAGAGCAAGCCAGCGGGACATTGGAGAATTTGCACGCCAAGCTTGCCGATCAACAGGAATTTGCGCGTTTTGCGCGGCAAATCATTTCCGATTTGGGATATGGCGATCAGTTGGGGGATGATCCCGACGCGCCCGATGATGATCAACAAGATGATGCGGCGCAAGATCAAGAAGAAGAACAAGATCCCGACAGCCAAGGTCAAGATGAAAACGACGAAGACCAGGCAGACGCGGATCCTGAACAAAACCAAGATCAACAGCAAGACACAGCCGAAGCACAGGTCAGCCAAGACGACAGTGCAGAGGATGATATGTCGGATGAAATGGAGATGCCCGAAGGGGATGCTCCGCTTGATCCACCTGCGCCTCAGCCAGTGTCTGATGCAGATCCTAATTATGTTATCTTCACGGCCGAATTTGACGAAGAAATCCGCGCCGAGGAATTGGCAGAACCGGCCGAATTGGAACGGTTGCGGGCCTATTTGGATCAACAGCTTGAACCGTTGAAAGGCGCTGTCAGCCGCTTGGCGAACAAATTGCAACGTCGATTGCAGGCGCAACAGAACCGGTCGTGGTTGTTTGATTTGGAAGAGGGCATTTTGGATGCGGGCAGATTGGCGCGTGTTGTGGCCAACCCGACCACACCGCTAAGTTTCAAGATGGAAAAAGACACCGAGTTCCGCGACACGGTCGTCACGCTTTTGATCGACAATTCAGGGTCTATGCGGGGCCGCCCCATTTCGATTGCTGCGATTTGTGCCGATGTTTTGGCGCGTACGTTAGAGCGGTGCAATGTCAAGGTCGAGATTTTGGGCTTTACCACCCGCGCGTGGAAAGGCGGGCAAAGTCGTGAAAAATGGCTTCAGGATGGGCGCGCACAGCAGCCCGGTCGTTTGAACGATTTGCGTCACATCATCTATAAATCTGCCGATGCCCCTTGGCGTCGGGTGCGGCCCAATCTGGGGTTGATGATGAAAGAAGGCCTGTTGAAAGAAAACATCGACGGCGAGGCGTTGGAATGGGCACATCGTCGGATGGTCGCGCGGCCCGAACAGCGCAAGATTTTGATGGTGATTTCAGACGGCGCGCCTGTTGATGACAGCACATTGTCGGTCAACCCCGCAAATTATTTGGAAAAACATCTACGCGATGTGATTGCGATGGTTGAAAAACGCAAGGCGGTCGAATTGCTGGCAATCGGGATTGGCCATGATGTGACGCGCTATTATGAACGCGCGGTCACGATCACGGATGTGGAACAATTGGCCGGCGCCATGACCGAACAATTGGCTGCATTGTTTGACAGCGATCCGCGGGCACGCGCGCGGATCATGGGTATGCGCAAATTTGGATAAAACTATGCGCCTGACAAGGGCGCAAAGACATCCACCGCATACCCGTCGGGATCAACAACAGTGGCATAGCGTTGCCCCCAAAACGCGTCCCACGGCATGGTTTTCACCGTAAATCCCGCCGCAAGGACCGCATCCACAATGCGGTCAACCTCGGACGGGCTCTCCGCCAAGAGCGCAAAGACCGAATGATTGGCCGGAACGGGATCCGCGCCTGACAGTTTGGCCGCCAATTCTGCGCTATCGATCATCAGTCGTGCTTCGCCGGCCAAGGCAATGGCTTCTACATGTGGGTCTGTGGCAGAAAAGGGCGGAAATTCGAACCCCAAACAGGTATAAAAGGCAACTGCGCGGTTCATATCTGTCGCGGTGACCGCAACAGCATCAAGACGGGGTCTGGGCATTCTATTTCCTTTGTATCAACAGTTCCGACAGCCTTGCGGGAAACCAGACGAAATACAATCTCATTTAATGAAATTTCGTGAATTAGGACTGGCGGGGCTGTCAGGGGCGCAGTATTTTGATCCCATGTACCAGACATTTGATTCAAAGTCCGAACCCGAACTCGGCCCCGCCCGATTGACCGATTTGCAAGCAGTGATGTGCAAAGAGGGTCTTGATGCCTATATCATTCCGCATTCTGATCAATATCAGGGCGAATACCTTGCGCCGCGTGATGAACGGTTGGCATGGCTCACGGGGTTCACGGGATCAGCAGGATTTTGTGTGGCCTTGGCAGATCGTGCAGGTGTGTTTGTGGATGGACGGTATCGCGTGCAAGTGCGTTCAGAAACACGCGCGCCCTTTGTCCCCGTCGATTGGCCCGAAACCAGCGCCACAGCATGGATCAAGGATAACTTGCCCAAAGGCATCGTTGGATTTGATCCGTGGCTGCATACCGTCGCAGACATCGACACGATGACGCGCGAATTGACCGGAACGGGCATTACACTGCGCCCCTGTGACAATTTGATTGATCGCATCTGGATAGACCGCCCCGCCCCCGTGACAGGCAAAGCGTTTGTGCACCCCATTGACTATGCAGGCCGATCCCATACCGACAAATGCCGCGATATTGCCCTTGACCTGCACACCGCCCGCGACGCTGCGGCGGTGTTGACCATGGGCGATGGGATATGTTGGCTTTTGAACATTCGTGGATCTGACATTGTTCATAACCCTGTGATCCAAGCCTATGCCATCATCCATGACAGCGGCTGCGTTGATCTGTTCGTGGATGCGATCAAGGTTACGGATGTCATGGATCACCTTGGCGATCAGGTTGTCGTGCACTCGATTGATACATTTCTGGATGCGCTTGCTGCTTTGACGGGACAGGTGCGTATCACCGCGGCCACCTTGCCACGCGCGGCCTATGACCAGATGATCGCCGCGGGCATCACCCTGCGCGATGCGGTTGATCCAACCGTTCTGCCCAAGGCACGCAAAAACAAGGTTGAACTGGACACAGCCCGTGAATGTCACCTGCGTGATGCGGCACATATGTGTGAATTTCTGTGTTGGCTCGACGCCCAAAATCCCGACGGAACCACAGAAATTGATGTCGCGATTGCCTTGGAAAACATACGTCGCCGCGATCCGATGTTGATGGAATTAAGCTTTGATACGATTTCGGCAAGCGGCCCACATGCCGCCCTGCCCCATTACCGCGTCACGACCGCCACCAACCGAACCCTGCGCCACGGCGAAGTGATGCTCGTTGACAGCGGCGGACAGTACATGGACGGGACAACAGATATCACGCGCACCGTTGCGATTGGCGACCAACCTTTGGCGGTCAAACAAGCGTTCACGCGCGTGCTGCAAGGTGTGATTGCCATTTCTCGCCTGCGCTTTCCACGCGGTATCGAGGGGCGCCATATCGATATTCTGGCCCGCCAAGCATTGTGGTCCGCCGGCCAAGATTTCGCGCATGGCACCGGGCATGGGGTGGGTCATTTCCTATGCGTGCACGAAGGGCCCCAAGGGATTTCGCGCAAATC
>RGAJ01000114.1 GCA_009920225.1 Paracoccaceae bacterium | reverse complement strand
AGCTTGTCGCTCAGTTCGTGCAAAATAAAATCATCCACGGGCATACCGTAATGCGTGGTTTGCACATCAGACTTGGCCACAGAGGCGGGGACGTAAAAGTTTAGTCGCCGCACGTCTAAGGGATCTTTGCCCAATGCATGGGCGACGTGATCCATAACCCGTTCAATTCCGATCATCCCCTGCGGGCCACCAAATCCACGAAACGCGGTCGCGCTTTGGGTGTTCGTTTTCAATCGATGGCTTTCAATCCGCATATTCGGGATGAAATAGGCATTGTCAGAGTGCAGCATGGCGCGATCTGCCACCGGCAAGGTCAAATCTTGGGCCCATCCACCCCGCGTGTAGTGGATGAAATCAACCGCAATCAAACGCCCGTCGGCATCAAATCCTGCCGCATAGCGGATACGAAAATCATGGCGCTTGCCGGTGATCATCATGTCGTCATCACGGTCATAGCGCATTTTGCAAGGCCGGCCCGTTTTCATCGCAGCGATTGCACAAGCAACAGCCAATGCGTTTCCTTGGCTTTCCTTGCCGCCGAAACCGCCGCCCATACGCCGCGTTTCGACGCGCACATCATGCATACCAACGCCCAGCGCTTCGGCAACTTTGTGTTGAATTTCCGTGGGATGTTGGGTTGAGGAATGAACCACCATGCCGCGATCTTCTTGTGGAAGCGCAAGCGCCGCTTGGGATTCAAGGTAAAAATGTTCCTGCCCACCGATTTCAAAAACGCCTGTCACCTGATGCGGCGCAGTGGACAACGCATAGGTTACATCGCCACGGGAATAAATCCGCGGGCCCTCTTCAAAGCGGCTGTTTGCGGCAAGCGCATCTTCGATCGTAAGAAGGGCATCGTGTTTTTCATAAGAGATATCCCCCAACCGGGCCGCGCGGCGCGCAGCCTCATGCGATGTGGCGACAACCAAAAACAACGGCTGCCCGATGTAGTGAACAGTTCCATCCGACAGCAACGGTTCGTCATGTGCGGAGGGGCTGACATCATTTGCAAAGGGCAAATCTTGGGCCGTATAGACCGCAACCACACCCTCGGCCGCGCGCACCGCATCAAGCGTCATGGATGTGATCCGCCCAGCCGCGATAGACGACAGGCCAAACGCCAAATGCAATGCCGTCGCGGGCAAAGGAATATCATCAATATATTGCGCACGACCCGCGACATGCATCAGAGCGGAATCATGTGGTAGGGGACGAGAAACGCTCATGCGCGGACCCCCTTTACAGTGGTTTCGACTGTGCCAGACAAATCATGGAAATAGCGAAGTGACAAATTTTGCGCAGCCCGCAGACGATACGCAGCACTTGCGCGCATATCGGACAAGGGGGCATAGTCCTGCGCCCATTCCGCGCTTATTTCGGCAAATGTATCAGCAGACCAATCACGGCCGATCAGCGCGCGTTCCACATGCGCCGCGCGCTTGGGCACCCCTGCCATACCACCAAACGCAATCCGTGCATCGGTAATCACGCCCTTGTCTATGCTTAGGTTAAAGCAGCCCAAAACTGCGGAAATATCTTGGTCAAACCGCTTGGTCAGCTTGTAACAGCGCAAGGCATGAGGACGTTTCGGGATCAACACCGCCTCGACAAATTCAGAGGGTTGCAAATCTTGTTTGCCATAGTCGATGAAATAATCCTCAAGTGCAATGACACGACGGGTTGCACCACGCCGTAACTGCAGCTGCGCCCCCAATGCGATCAAGGCAGGCGGCGCATCCCCAATCGGCGACCCATTTGCAATATTGCCCCCAATCGTGGCGGCCATGCGAATTTGGGTTGACGCGTAGCGCTGGAGCAGTTCGGCAAATGCTGGGATATGTTCAACCGCCCAAAGCCGCAGGGTTTCGATCGTGACCATTGCGCCGATCTGCCAATCGGTTTGCGTTTCGGCGATTTCGGCCAGATCCGATGCTTGGTTCAAAAATGCCACCGCACCTAGATCGCGGAATTGTTTGGTCACCCAAAGCCCAACATCCGTCGCCCCCGCGATCAAACGCGTCTGTGGTTGTTCCATCAACAAGGCCGCAAGCGCTTCGCTTGATCTGGGCTGCGCCATAGTGGGTTGTTGCGTTGGCAGGGCGCGCAATGCCTGCCGATCCTGTTCTAACCAATCGGGACGTGGCACAGTTTCCATCGCACGGGCCGCATCAAAAATCGGTTGATACCCTGTGCATCGACACAAATTCCCCGCCAGCGTCGTATCGTGATCGTTGTCCCCATTGATGTGCGCCGCAGTCATCGACGCGATAAACCCCGGCGTACAAAAGCCGCATTGCGACCCGTGTAAATCCACCATCGCTTTTTGCGCAGGGCTTGGTGAGGCGACATCGCCAATGCCTTCGACGGTGCGAACAGCTTTGCCATCAAGTTGCGGTAAAAACAAAATACAGGCATTCAATGCGCGTACACCAGCATCATCAATCACAACAACTGTGCATGCGCCACAGTCGCCTTCGTTACAGCCTTCTTTTGTGCCAGTCAGCCCGCGTGTTTCGCGAAGATAGGTCAAAAGAGTTGCTGTAGGATTCGAATTGGATAGATGAACTCTCTCTCCATTTAGAAGAAACGAGATATTCATATGATTAACCTGCCGCGGTACCTCTGCCTTTTTTGTTCACCCTCGATGCGGCGTAGAAAATGAACGGCTTTTCCCTGTTATCCGAAATGCTAGCCAACAATATTACCTTTTGGCAAGAAAAAAACGATACCAGACCAGATTGAGTTCGACTAAGATCGGCCCATGACCTCATCAGCCCGATTCATTCACCTGCGCGTTCACACGGAGTATTCCTTGCTAGAAGGCGCTATTCGTTTGAAAAAATTGCCCTCGTTGTGTGAGGCAATGGACATGCCAGCGGTGGCTGTGACGGACACAAATAATTTGTTTGCGGCGCTTGAATTTTCCGTCACCGCAAGCGGCGCAGGGGTCCAACCCATCATCGGGTGCCAATTCGACCTGGTCTATGCAACCCCCGAATTGGGGGGATCACCGATTCCGCCCGCGCCAATCGTTTTGCTTGCGCAAAATGAAACGGGTTACGAACATCTGATGAAATTGAACACCTGCCTCTATGTGGACAAAGGCGGGGAATTGCCCAGCATCACACTGGATCAACTGGCCGAGAATTCACAAGGCGTGATCTGTTTGACGGGCGGTCCCGATGGTCCGGTTGGACGTCTTTTGCGGTCCGGCCAAGTCAAGGCAGCAGATGCGTTGTTGGATCGTTTTACCACCATATTCGGGGATCGGTTGTATGTTGAACTACAACGTCATCCGGGTGAAGATGGTCAGCCTGAGGCCGAGCGATTGACCGAACGCGGGTTCGTGGAAATGGCCTATGCCAAGGGCATTCCGTTGGTTGCCACCAATGATGCCTATTTCCCAAAATCAGACATGTATGAGGCCCATGACGCGTTGATCTGTATCGCCCAAGGGGCCTATGTCGATCAACAAGATCCGCGTCGCAGGCTGACCAATCAACATTACCTCAAAAGCCCGCAGGAAATGATCACGCTGTTTGCGGATCTGCCCGAAGCCATTGAAAGCACGGTTGAAATCGCCCAGCGCTGTGCGTTTATGGCCTATCGCCGCAATCCGATCTTGCCCAAGTTCGCAGATGACGAAGTCGTCGAATTGCGTCGCCAAGCGGAACAAGGGTTGCGCGATCGTTTGGCCGTTATTCCCCATGCTGCAAGCGTTGAGGAATACGAAAAGCGGTTAGAATTTGAATTGAACATCATCGAAGGCATGGGCTTTCCTGGATATTTCTTGATCGTTGCCGATTTTATCAAATGGGCCAAGGATCATGACATCCCCGTTGGGCCTGGCCGTGGGTCTGGTGCTGGATCCTTGGTCGCTTATGCGCTGACGATTACTGACCTTGATCCGTTGCGCTATAGCCTTTTGTTCGAACGGTTCCTGAACCCTGAACGTGTGTCGATGCCCGACTTTGACATCGACTTTTGTATGGATCGCCGCGAAGAGGTGATCCAATACGTACAGCAGAAATATGGTCGCGATAAGGTCGCGCAAATCATCACTTTTGGCGCCTTGCTGTCCAAAGCCGCCGTGCGCGACGTTGGCCGCGTGCTGCAAATGCCATACGGCCAAGTGGACCGCCTGTCCAAGATGATACCCGTCGAAGGCGTGAAACCCGTCAGCATTGAAAAAGCCTTGAAAGACGAACCGCGTCTTGTCGAAGAAGCCAAAAACGAAGAGGTGGTGAACCGCCTTTTGACCTATGGCCAACAGGTCGAGGGCCTGTTGCGCAACGCATCAACCCACGCCGCAGGGGTCGTTATTGGGGATCGCCCCTTGGACGCGCTTGTCCCATTGTACCAAGATCCCCGTTCGGACATGCCTGCCACACAATTCAACATGAAATGGGTGGAACAAGCGGGGTTGGTCAAATTCGACTTTCTGGGTTTGAAAACACTCACCGTTATCCAAAATGCGGTGGATCTTATCCTGAAATCGGGGCGTCAGCTGCACATCGCGGCAGATGGCACACGGCTTTATGAACCGGCTGAGGGCGCAGAAAATCAAATCAACGCCATCCCGCTCGATGATGAAAAAACCTATCGGCTTTATGCCGCCGCCAAAACGGTCGCCGTGTTTCAGGTGGAAAGTTCGGGCATGATGGATGCCCTGAAACGGATGAAACCCACCTGTATCGAAGATATTGTTGCGCTTGTCGCGCTCTATCGTCCAGGTCCGATGGAAAACATTCCAACCTATTGCGAAGTCAAACACGGGATCAAACCGTTGGAATCGATCCATCCGACGATTGATCACATCTTGGCCGAAACCCAAGGGATCATCGTTTACCAAGAACAGGTTATGCAGATCGCGCAGGTGATGGCGGGATATTCACTGGGCGGTGCGGATTTGCTGCGTCGTGCGATGGGTAAAAAGATCGCCGAGGAAATGGCCAAAGAACGGCCCAAATTCGTCGAAGGTGCCAAGGCAACCCATGATGTGGACGCCAAAAAAGCGGGTGAAGTGTTCGATCTGTTGGAAAAATTCGCCAACTATGGATTTAACAAATCACACGCCGCGGCCTATGCGGTGGTCAGCTATCAAACAGGCTGGCTCAAGGCCAATCACCCCGTCGAATTTATGGCCGGTGTGATGAATTGCGATATTCATTTGACCGACAAGTTGGCCGTCTACTTTGAAGAGGTGAAAAAGGGGCTTGATCTGCCCTATGTCCCCCCGTGCGTGAACAGATCAGAGGCCACGTTTGATGTCGTCGAGGGTGCGTTGGTCTATGCGTTGGGCGCGTTGAAAAACGTGGGCGTCGAGGCGATGCGTTTGGTCACATCGGGTCGTGGGAACAAGCCTTTTGTAAATCTGTTCGACTTTGCCCGCCGAGTAGATTTGAAACGCGTGGGCAAGCGCCCCTTGGAAATGTTGGCACGTGCAGGCGCGTTTGATCTGCTGGACAACAATCGCCGCCGCGTGTTCGAAAGCATTGAGCCGCTGACACAATACTCTGCCGCCTTTCATGATCAAAAGTCATCGAACCAAGTATCTTTGTTTGGCGATGCAGGTGACGATTTACCCGAACCGCGATTGGTGCCGGTCACCGATTGGTTGCCTGCGGAACGTCTGGCCGAAGAATTCAAAGCGATCGGATTTTATCTGTCGGGTCACCCTTTGGACGACTATATGGTCGCGCTCAAGCGCAAGGGCGTGATGACGATGGACGAGGTCGCGGCCAAAGCGCAATCAGGCCCGACACTGGCGAAAATGGCGGGTGTTGTTGCAGGGCGACAAGAACGCAAATCCGCAAAAGGCAACCGCTTTGCCTTTGTACAACTCAGCGATCCAACCGGTGCGTATGAAGTGACGCTGTTTTCGGAAGCGCTTGAAAAATCGCGCGATTTCTTGGAAACAGGCGCGAAAGTCGTCGTGACAGCCGAAGCCACGATGGAGGCGGATCAGCTTAAATTATTGGGCCGATCCATCGCACCCGCCGATATCGCGGTGGCAGATGCCGGGGCTGTGGGTTTAAAGATTTACATCGATACACCCGATGTTGTTGCTACTGTCGCAACCGTGATTTCAGAAGCGGCTGCAAATATCAAATCGGGTCCAAAGGGACCGATTTTGTTTACGCTGTTGCATCCCGAATTGCCGGGCGAGGTGAATATGGACACGGGCGTTGAATACCCGCTGAACCCGCAAATCAAGGGCGCCATCAAAAGCCTGAATGGGGTGTTACAGGTCGAAGACGCCTGATCACA
>RGAJ01000113.1 GCA_009920225.1 Paracoccaceae bacterium | reverse complement strand
TGATCCAAGAGGGCCGCGTTCATGGCGTAATCCACCATATGCGCGTCTTGGGCGGTGCCTGATCGGCTGGCCAGACAGGATATAACCACGTCAGCGTGTGCAAATGTGGTGGACCATCCCGCAGTTGGGGAAAATGTGGCGCGGGTGATATGCAGGTTTTCATGAACGTCAAAAGGGGCTCGGTGATGGGGGCGCACAATCGCGGTCACGCGATACCCCCGCGCCAAGGCCGCCGTGACAACAGCGCGGCCAATCGTGCCCGTGGCCCCCGCGATCAAGACAGATTTTTGCGCCATTTTTCCCCTTGGTGTGATCTGGTTGACAAAGGTGTCGGTTGTTGAAATTCTGCGCCCCGATTGTTTGGGAGAGTTCTATGACAAAATCGGGAATGACGGCACGCTATGACGCGGCTATGAAAGACCTGAGTGCACAGAAAATGAACCAATCTGCCCAAGCCTATGCGGCAGGGGCGGCAATCTTGTTGATGCATGAGAGTGAGCTGTTTCACAAACTTGCATTTGGGGCGAAACTCCTCTTGTTGGTTTTGGGTCTCTTTGCGGCCTTTTACATGGCACAACAGGTATAATCAGGACGCATCGCAATCCGTCGAAAACAGTGTTTCAAAATGGTCGCGGACGTAGATCTGCAGCCACTTTGTATAGGTGTCAGGTTGGGTTGCGATGCGCTCTCTTAGGGTTTCGGGATTGATCCAGGTGTAATCCATCACTTCTTCGGGATGTGGGGACAGGGTCGGGCGGGTCGCGCAGTGGGCGACAAAACAATCGACCACCTCGTGTTCGATCATACCCTGACCGACATCGGCGCGGTATTCGATCTGATCGACATAGCGCAGGTCCAGATCGCGCAGGCCGAGCTCTTCGTTCAGACGTCTGTGGGCGCTGGTCACGCTGTCTTCGCCCCAATTGGGGTGGGTGCAGCAGGTGTTTGCCCATTGTCCGGGGGAATGATATTTGCCCATCGCGCGTTGTTGCAGCAAAACAGCCCCTTCGTAAAAGACGAACACAGAGATCGCCTTGTGACGCAGCCCTTTTTCATGAACCTCAAGCTTTTCAACAGGGCTCAACGTGTCGTTCACCCATGCAGGGATCAGAATGGTCATACAAATTCCTCAGACACCAATCCCGTCAAATGCGCCAAGTTTTTAAACGAAATACGCAGATGCGCCATGGGTTTGGCACGGGTCAGTTTTTTGTTCATATAGGCTTCGAAGGTCATGGTTTGCACGTCAACGTCATGACACAGCGACACAAAGCGTTCGCGCCGCGCATCGGTTTTGTAATAGGCGCTTTGCATTGCGCCCAAGACACGGAACACGGTGCCATGTTGTTTGATAAACGACCGTCGCACGTCGCGCAGATATTTTGCATGCCCCGTCCGCAAGGCCTTGGCCACCGCATTTGCGGCCATACGGCCCGAACACATCGCGTAATAGATGCCTTCGCCTGAACTGGGCGCGACGACGCCTGCGGCGTCACCTGCCAACACCACATCTTTGCCGTTGTCCCATGTTTTCAGAGGTTTCAGCGGAATCGGAGCACCCTCTTTTCGGATGGTCTCACAATCTGCCAATCCTGCGCTCGTGCGCAGGGCTTGTGTCGCCTTTTTTAGGTCAAACCCATCCACACCGGTTCCCATGCCGACCGATACTGTGTCGCCATGTGGAAAGACCCAACCGTAAAAATCGGGCGACACCGATCCGTCATAGATGACATCGCATCTGTGCCCTTGATAGGCATCGTCATTTTTCGGTGCGCTGATGATTTCATGATAGGCAATCACATAGGGGATTTTTTCTGCGCCTTTGATTTCGGATTTGCCCACCTTGCTGCGTGCGCCATCTGCGCCAATGATGAATTTGGCGTGGATCACGTCTTTTTCATGGGTGTCATGGTTAAAAAACGTGACCTGCGGCGTTCCTTCGGGACGGGCGATGGTTTCAAATGCCCCCCGAAATAGGGTCACGCCACTGTCTTGCGCGCGTTTTCGCAGAAAATCGTCGAAATCCTCGCGATCGACCATGCCAACAAACCCGTTTTCGATGGGAATATCGACGCTGCGTTTTTTGGGCGATACCATGCGCGCCGTCACGATCTTGGCCTTCAGCAGGTGATCAGGAATATCGAAATCCTTGATCAAAACAGGGGGGATTGCACCACCGCAGGCCTTGATTTTGCCAATGCGGTCCAAAAGGGCGACAGAATATCCCAATCCTGCCAAATCTTGGGCGGCTGTTGCGCCGCAGGGTCCACCGCCGATCACCAAAACATCAAACATTTTTCAATTCCCTTGCAAGTGGAGGCGCGGTGCGCATTTGTGAACTGGACAAGATCGAGGTGCCCGCCAATGTGGCGGCCCACACGAATAATGCCGCTTCGAATGTAAAAACGATGCCATAGGCATGCACGGTCGCAAACTGTGCCGCTTGTAACAGATCGACCAGTATCGTGCCGACCAAACCGCCAAAGCCCGCGGCGATGGCTTGGGCTGCGCCCCATAATCCCATGCGCGTGCCTTCGCGTGATGCGGCACCTCGACCGGCAAGGGCCATCATTGACCCGATTGCGGCAACCGCAAACATTCCGTTAAACGCACCCAACCCGAACACCGCCGCAGACAGTGGCAGGGGCAGGGTGATTTGCCCCATCCCCATGATGAGCAGCAGCATTGCCGCAGACCCAAGGCACCCCAACTGGACCCAGCCGCGCAATGTGCCTATCTTGAACCCCGAGGCAAGGATCCCAACGCAGAGCATGCCGACAAAGACGCCGCCATTCTGGATCCCTGACAGGGATGTTGTTTGGCTGGGTGTGTAAAAAAACACCAAGCCCGCATAGGGTTCCAAGATCAATTCCTGCATGAAATAGGCGGTCATCGACAGAAACACGAATATGGTGAATTTGCGCGTTTCGTCATGCGCCCAAACGATCCGCAATTCGGGGATCAAGGGGGTAGGGGTGTCATCAACACTGCGGATTTGAACCAAACCGCGTTCGATGCGCCATGTTGCCAACAGCGTCACAGCAATCGTTAACAGCGTGAGCCCCAAGACAACCCAAGTCAATCGTTCATGGGTGTAGGGGGCAATCAATTGCCCCACAACGCCCGCTGTCATCGCGATCCCAAAGATCATCATAAGCCACGTGATCATTGCGGCCGCAGGGCGGCGTTGATCGGCGGTGTGTTTCGCCATCAAGGCCAAAAGCGATGTGCCCGACGCGCCAACACCCACACCGATCAGGCCATAGGCCACCACTGATAGCAGGATCGCCATAAGCGGCAGCGCGGTAAAGAGTGACAAGCTAAACGTGGCAAGATTGGCCCCAAGCGCCAAGATCACCATACCCAAAACGATCCATTTGGTGCGATTGTTTTGCATATCTGACACCAAACCCCATTTGGGGCGTGACAGCTGTACGACATAATGCAGCCCAACCAAGAAACCGGGAATGGTGGCTGCCATCGACAGTTCAACGACCATCAAGCGGTTCAGGGTCGATGTCATCAAAACAACGACCGCGCCAAGGCACATTTGCACCAACCCCAAGCGAAAAATCGAAAGCCAACTGAGCGTCATGTTCTATCCTTTTAGCCTTTAGAGTGCGGCAAGTCCCCGTAACCCGACGGCACAAATCATCATCCCAAAGACAAACATCGACACACCGGTCGCGTTGTACCAAGGGGCGTATTTTTCTGGATCTTTGAGCAATTTTTGCATCGCAAGGATCTGTCCGATCACAAGCGCGCCAATGAGAGCGGCGTGAAACATCAATCCCCAAGAGATCATCGCGCCCAAGATGACTATTTGCGGCAGGGCCATGATCCAACAGGCAAATCGCGCCGCTCTGCGCGGCCCCAATTGCACGGGCAATGATTTGATGCCCAGCTGTGTGTCGCCCTCAAGCGCTTTGAAATCGTTAAGCGTCATGATGCCATGCGCCCCAATGGCATAGAGCGCGGCGCATAAGATGATTTTGGGATCGGGCAGGCCGGTGACCAAAATAGCGGCGCCTGTAAACCATGGGATCCCTTCATAACAGAGCCCAACCAAGCCTGGCCCAAGCCAGCCGGATCGTTTTAATCGCACGGGTTCCGCCGAATAGGCCCATGCGGCCGCGACCGCAAAGACCGTCGCATAAAACCCCCACGTGCCCAGATGCCACGCAAGCCCAAGGGCGGCGACAGACATCACAATCGCGATCCACAGCCCCCACAGTCCGGGCATCCGCCCCGAGGGGATGGGGCGATCGGGTTCGTTGATCAAATCGACGTGTCTGTCGCACCAATCATTTGCTGCTTGGCTCATGCCACAGACAATAGGGCCGGCCAGCAACACCCCCAACAGCACACGATCCAAGTTTTCAAGGATCGGCACCCCCGACGAAACAACGCCGCAGGCAAAGGCCCACATCGGCGGAAACCACGTAATCGGTTTCAAAAGCTCAAGAGCAACAGAAAGGGTGGGGTAGTGAGGGGTGTGTTTAATTTTTGTGACACTCATGTGTCATATAATATGTACATTGCAGATTCTTGCAACAAAAACTTCTGTTCCCGCGCAGCGGCGCAGGACAGGCGGGGTATTTTGGCGAAAGGCGTGGATTAGGGCAGGCTAAATTTCAAACTTGCTGAGTTTGACATACAGGCTTTGACGTGACAGGCCCAACATTTCCGCAGCCGCAGCACGATTGTTATGCGTCATTTCAAGCGCGGCCTCGATGCAGATTTTTTCAATCACATCCGTCGTTTCGGACACGATTTCTTTTAACGTCGCATGTCCAACCAAATCTTTGGCTGACATTTGATCATGCGCAGAATGTGCCATACTTTTTTTCATTGTTTCGTCCAGGTTGGACACTTCGCGAATGATAAAGGCGACCAATGTGTTCTTTTCGGATTGGTTTTTCGACACCGAGGCTTCGACATCGATTTTGCTTCCAAAACCGCTTTTAAGGTGGGTCGAATAAATCTTGACCGCGCCGGATTTTGTCACGTTTTCCAACATGATCGCCAAATCGATCTGACCACGCCCCAGATATTCGGCAAGGTTCTTGCCGATCACTTCTTTTTTGTGACCCACGTTGACCAGATCCAAGAACCGTTCGTTGACATACCGAATACCGCCCTTGGCGTCGGAAAAGATCATCGCGTCTGAGCTGTGGTGAAAACTTGAAACCAGATTTTGGATGAAATCTTGGTCCGCGTTTTGTTGATCTGTGGTTTGGTGCAAGGTGCACATCAAAACCTTTTGCCCCGCAGTGCGATAAATTTCCGCGGCGATACGCACAGTTTCCTCTTCGACTTTGGTCGTGAACACGGCCTCAAGTTCGTAATTGCCATAGGCGGCGAGGTTTAGTTTTTCCACAAAATCGCGGCGATCATTTCGATTGGCCAGCAGGTTTTGCAGTTTTGTAATCTCTACAGCCTCTTCGTCGATTTTGAGGTAGTCCATCAAAACCGAATTCGCATGCAAGATCGTGCCGGTATCTGCGTTCACAAAAGCAACCGGCGCTTTGATACTGTTCAAAAGCATCCGGAAATGGGCGTCGTATTCCCGTTTTTCTTCGATGCTACGTTCCACAGCAATCTGTGCTTGGATCAGGCGTTGCTGGTTTTCGGACAATGACCGCAGATCGCGGCCCAATAGCAGAATTTTGTCTTTGTCACCCAAGCGGTGAATATTATAGCGCACGGGGAATTTCCAATGCGCATTGTCTTCGTGGTTCAGTTCAAGACCGTAAAAGATCGTTTCACCGCCCATCAAACGTTCAAGCGCCTTGGCAAATTTCGGACGGCTTTCAATGGTCAAAAAGCTATTCAGATTGCGGCCTTCCCAATGGCTGAGGTTGCCATAAAGCTTTTCCGCGGAATTCAGAAGAACGGATTGAACCTTTGCGTTTGCATCAATCAACAAAGCAATATCAGACGACGTGGCCAAGATCCCACCCAAAAATTCGGGTTCGATCATTGGGATTGCCCCAAAGTCCCACGCGATGTCTGTTTGTGTCTTCATAAATTGAGCCTTCCAAGTTCTGCGTGCGACCCCACGGGGATCACATTATTTTCAATTTCATCAATGATTAAGTCAAGATCGTTGCTGATCAGATTGAAATCAGACTTAATCTCATCAGGTATCCCAAAGGTGAGGATTGGGCCGCCTAGCAATGTCTTTGGACTATTGTTCAGACTTTGTCTAATTTTATTTACACATTGGGCGGATTGTCGCGCGGTGTGTTCAGATCCCGCAGAAAACAA